>DRQB01000208.1 GCA_011330645.1 Campylobacterota bacterium
AGAGTCACTTGCTGCCATAGAAGCTATGATACAAACACTTATTGACAAAGATGATGCCTATGTCATTTCAACAGGAGATGTCTATTTTGATACTTCAAAAGACAGTAAATATGGCAATATCTCTCACCGTGTGGCAGATGATGAAGATGCACAAAGTCGTGTAACACACACTTCAGAGAAAAGAAACCCTAAAGACTTCGCCCTTTGGAAAGCCTGTAAAGGAGAAGAAGACATCTGTTTTGATACAGCTTTTTCTAAAGGTCGTCCAGGCTGGCATATAGAGTGTTCTGCCATGATAGAAAAACACTTTACAGGAAATGAGGAGTACAGTATAGACATACACGGAGGCGGTGCAGACCTACTTTTCCCTCACCATGAAAATGAAGCGGCACAGTCTCGCTGTGCCACTGGACATGAACTCTCCAAATACTGGATGCATAACGGTTTTGTACAGATAGATGGAGAAAAGATGAGCAAATCTCTTGGCAACAGCTTTTTCCTTAAAGATGCACTAAAACTCTATGATGGAGAAGTGTTACGTTACTACCTCAACTCTGTACACTACAGAAATGACTTTAACTTTTCAGAAGTGGAGCTGCTGCTCAACAAAAAGAGACTCGACAAACTCTACCGTCTTAAAAAACGTGTCTCTCCAGGAAAAGCCTCTAGTGTCAATAAAAACTTTAAAAAATCATTGCTTGATGCTATGGGGGATGACCTAAACATCTCTATCGCGCTCTCAATCATAGATGAGCTTGTTGCGGTGACCAATGATGCTTTAGATGCGAATCCTAAAGATAAGGCTCTAAAGAAAGAGACCCTTGCCAATATTGAATTTATAGATATGCTATTGGGATTTGGAGGGAAAGAGCCATTTTCTTACTTTCAGATAGGTGTAGATGATGCGTTAAAAGAGAAAATAGAAACACTCATCACTGAGCGTGTTGACGCTAAAAAATTAAAAGATTTTGCACGTTCTGATGCCATCCGTGATGAACTCACAGCACTAGGTATTAATATCATGGATACTGCTGAAGGTACACTCTGGGAAAAAGCATAAAGATGAAAAATCTTCTCAAACAATACTTACCCTATCTGGTTGGTTACAAAAGACAGTTCTTCTTTGCCATCTTGGGGATGATAGCTGTTGCGGTGGGTACGGCAGGTACGGCACAGCTCATTAAACCTGTGCTTGATGATGTTTTTATTAACAAAGATACACAGATGTTAACATTGATGCCTTTTCTTTTAGTCGGTGTTTTTGCACTCAAAGGCATAGGTGGGTATATACAAACCTACTACACGTCATATATCGGGCAAGATGTGGTACGAAAACTACGTGACAAACTTGTCTCGCATTTAACCTATATGGATATGCACTTTTTTAAAACCATCCACACAGGTGAAATCCTCTCCCGTGTTACCAATGATATTACACGAATACAGGTCGTTGTAGCAAATATTATTCCCGACCTTATACGAGAAACACTCACCGTGCTTGCATTAACAGGTTATGTCATTTATGAAAGTCCAAAACTCTCTTTTTATTTTCTTATTATTATGCCTTTAGCTATTTTTCCTTTAACAAAACTGGCAAAAAAAATGCGTAAATACTCCAAACTCTCCCAAGAGAGTACCGCTGATATGACAGCAAGATTAGGAGAGATTTTATCTAACATAGAAGTGATTAAAGCTAACTCTTCACAGCTCTATGAACAAAAGCGTTTTGAAACAGAAAATCAAAATGTCTTTAAGTTTATTATGAAACAAATCAAAACCAATGCCCTTACTTCACCTATTATGGAAATACTAGGGGCTGTTGCCATTGGTGCTGTCATCTATATCGGAGGGAAAGAAGTGATTGATGGACATATGACAGTAGGGGCTTTTTTCGCCTTTGCTACAGCACTGTTTATGCTCTATACCCCTGTCAAGCGTCTCTCTTCTCTTTATAATAAAGCACAAGATGCCATCACTGCCAATGCACGTATGCATGAACTCTTAAATACAAAACCACAGATTGTCTCTGGAGAAGAAACACTAGACACTAGCATTGAACATATCACACTTGACAATGTCTCTTTAGCATATGATGATACGCCTGCGTTAAAAAATATTCAACTCGAAGTCAAAAAAGGTCAATCCATCGCATTGGTGGGAGATAGTGGTGCAGGGAAAAGTTCTCTAGTCAACTTACTCGTACGCTTTTATGATCCAAGCAGTGGACAGATTTTCATCAATCATCAAGATTATAAAACATTTACTCTACCTTCTCTCCATAAAAAAATTGCCTATGTTACGCAACGTATATATATTTTCAATGACACCATTGCAGCCAATGTTGCCTATGGTGAAGAAATCGATGAAGACCGGGTACAACAAGCATTAGAAAAAGCTTATGCGATGGAGTTTATTGAAAAACTAGAAGAAGGTATCTATACAGTTTTATCTGAAAGTGGTAATAATCTTTCAGGAGGACAAAGACAACGTATTGCCCTCGCACGAGCACTCTACAAAAACCCCGATATACTCATACTGGATGAAGCCACTTCTGCGCTTGACAATAAAAGTGAGGCTCTGATACAAAAAGCGTTGCATGCACTTAAATCTGAGATGATTACCTTTACCGTAGCACATAGGCTCAGTACCATCGAAGATGCCGACATGATACTTGTATTTCAAGAAGGTGAAATCATATGTAGAGGAACCCATACAGATTTACTACAAAACTGTCCAACCTATCAGAAGTTAGCCAAACAACTATAGTAAGATTTTTTTAACACAAATAAAGATACTATACTGTTTACTTATTTATGGAGAAATATATGTTAAGAGTTATTGTTTTATTTCTATTTATTTTCACCTCACTCTTTTCAGAAGATGCGGAAGAATTTCCTTTTATCGGTGTTACTGTGACAACACAATCAATTGATATCCAAAATACAGAAAATCAAAATGAAACTGTTGGTGGATTACGCTATGGAAGACAAACTGTTGACTGGCGTACTATGTTTACGTACCAATATGGAAGTAGTGGTTACAGAAGTTTTTCTATGGAAATAGATAAGATTCTTATGGATGAACTCTTTGGAATGCCAGAATTTAGACCTTATTTTGGTATATCTGTAGGGGTACTCAGCTATGATAATGATACATTGAATGATTCAAATGGTTATTTTTATGGTGCAAATTTAGGTCTTATTATTTACACAACAGATACGATTGATGCAGATCTTTCATACCATTATCATAAAGTCCAATCATTTGATGGTATTGATCACCTCCAGGGTGGAACACTTGGATTTCACTACTTTTATTGATACTACGCTATAATCACGTAATTTATTACGGAGATTATAGTGTCCCTTTTTTCTTACCAAACCCTCAAAAAATTCCTCTTCAAACTTGACCCTGAAACCGCACATACTTTAGCAGGTTTAGGACTTCGTTTTTCAGCAGTATGCCCTCCTCTAAACAAATGTCTCACCAAGCATTATTTCATTACAAGTCCTCTACTAAAACAAACTATATTTGGACGTACGTTTCAAAACCCGGTTGGTTTGGGTGCAGGATTTGACAAAAATGGTCAGTACATCAAAGCGATGCCCACACTGGGTATGGGCTTTACGGAGATAGGTACAGTCACACCAAAACCACAA
>DRQB01000209.1 GCA_011330645.1 Campylobacterota bacterium
GAATAGTCATATCATGCTCAGGAATAAAAATATATTTTCTCACTGTCGAAGTTTCACTTTGCATGCCATTGACAGTAATTTGCATACTGCTTTGTCTACTGGTGCCAGAGTCTGTCACTCCAACACCCGCGATATTACGTATATTCGGAAAAGCTGCAGCTCCACCTATGGCTTTGATGCGTAGTTGTACAGGATTACCTTTAACCACTTCTTTTGTATTGACTGTTGCTTCTACACTTGCTGCACTCAAAATAGTGAATAGTGAATAGTGAACAGTGAATAGTGTTAAAAATAGTTTTACCATCATTTTTAATTTTTCATTTTTAATTTTTAATTTTTTTCTACCATGGTTTAACATCGTCATCCTTTCTAGGCTTTTTGTTGGCTCCCATCTGATACATCATCGTTGGGGTTTTGCCTTTTTGCATCTTTTTCATAAGACGTTTTAGTTCTTGTTCTTTGAGCTTTTCTTCTTTACTCATTTTCTTTTGTTCATTTGGCTGGGAAGAAGACTTATCGCCCTTTTTATCTTTAGGTTTGTTCTTCTTTTTTGCATCATTTTTATCTTTCTTGCCCTTCTTCTTATCTTCTTTTTTCTTTTTGCCCTCTTTGTCTTTTTTATCTTTTTTCTGCTGATCTTGTTTTTGCTTATCGTTTTTATTTTTCTTCTGATCTTTATTTTGCTTATTATTTTTCTTTTTATCTTGATTTTTCTTATCGTTCTTCTTTTGGTCTTTGTTTTGTTTTTTGTTCTCTTTTTTCTTATCTTTATTCTGTTTTTTATCTTTGTTTTTTTTCTGTTGTTTTTTCTTCTGCTCTTGCTTCTTTTTCATCTTTTTGGCAAGCTCAAGATTAAACCTTGTATCTTTATCCTCTCGGATTTTCAATGCCTTTTCATAATTTTTGATGGCATCATCCCATTTTTTTTCTTGAAAATAACTATTCCCAATATTATGTAATGTTTGAGATTCATCTATCCCTTGTGCCTTTTTATAGGCTTTGATAGCTTCATCATATTTTTTATTTTTATATAAAGCATTACCGATATCATATTCTTTTTGTCCACTCTTAGCATCTAAACTCTGTAACAGTGAAGCAGACTTTCCATATGCCTTAGCGTCATACGCTCTCTTCGCGGCATCAATGGTTTTAAAATCTGTAATTCCCGCATACGCCATATTCAATAATGCATAAAACATCATCCATAATAAAATTATTTTTCTCATGACTCTTTCCTTTGTGGCATCGAAGAAAAAGCTATCAGTAAGAGTAATAATCCAAGTCCCAAAGGATAGTAAAAATACTCTACCCTCTCCTTCACTGTTACTTCACCCTGCTGTTGATTTTTATATTTACTTCGTATAACATTCACCAGTTGTTGTATATCTTCTTTCCCGTTACTTGCTATGACGTATGCACCGCCATTTGCTTTGGCAAGTTCACCTAGGGCATCATTACGCTGTGTAATGGCGATAGTGCCATCTTTTTGTGTCAGAGGTTTACCATCTTTATCAAGTACAGGTGCACCCTTTGTGCTTCCTACCAACACAACATACAAGTCAATATCATTGGCTTTTAAGATATCACCAAATCCTTTGATAGCTTGGGCATCTCCACCATCGGAAAAGAGCACTAAAATCTTAGGATGCTTCTCTTTCAATAATGAAGCAACCTGCTCTCCTAGTGCGGAAAAATCAGTGGAACCCATATTGATATAAGAGTCATCTACCCCTTCAACCATCATTTTAAGTGTTTCTTTATCTGAAGAAAACGGTGCTAAAATGAACGGGCTGTAAGCAAATGCAACAACTCCTATCTCATCACTTGGCATAGCATCAAACAGTGTCATCATTTTCTTTTTAGCAAACTCCAAACGATTAGGATATACATCTTTACTTCGCATAGAACCAGAGATGTCCAATGCAGTCAATAAGGTCAATCCTTGTACTTCTACCTTTTTCTCTCCTTTTTCCATGGCAGGACGTGCCATAGCAACAATCATTAAAAATATAGCTAAAAACATGAGTACATTACGTACCATCATTGGCATACTCTCATCTGTAGCACTCAACCGTTTTAGTACTCTATCATCAAAAACACGGGAAAGCCTTTCTTTGTTTGTAGTAATCAAAAAGGCAAAGATGACAAAAGGTACGATGAGTACCCAAAAAAATTGAGGATTTAAAAAATGCATCTCTACACCCCCTTCGAATTTCTAAAATAGATAAATAGCAATAACGAGATAATCGCTAGAAAGAGTGGATAAATATACAAGTAGGTATGTTGGACAACCTTCTTGTCATCTATCTTTGTTGCTTCGAGTTTATCTATCTCTTCATAGATTTTCTCTAACGTACTGGCATCTCTCGCCCCATAAGCCTCTCCATGCCCAGCCTCAGCCAATGCTTTAAGATAGGCGCCGTTATAGTCGCGTGCATCTCCTATCCCGATAGTATAAAGTTTGACATCACGTTTTGCTACAAGGTTTTTCACATCTGAAAATGGAACCTTGGACATATTGTCTATCCCATCAGTAAGCAGTATGGCGATTTTGGACTTGGCTTTACTTTTTGAAAGCAGATTATATGCCTGTACAATGGCGTCATTGATAGCTGTACGTTTTCCAGCTACTCCCATTTGTTGCATACGAGTAATGTCTGTTAAAAACTTCTTCTCAAAGGTAAGAGGAGAAGCAATAAAAGCAATATCTGCAAACGTTACCATTCCTATACGATCATTTTTACGCTTTTCTATAAAATCACCTACAACCTCTTTTACCACATCAAATTTGTTGCGCCAGACATCATTCGGATCAAATCCACGCTGACGCATGGAGTCTGAAGAGTCTATAATGAGCACAATGTCACGTCCTTCTTTTTTTGAGTTGGAGTAAGACTTTGTTATCACTGGAGAAGCCAAAGCAATCACAGCAGAGACGATACCCACCCATTTGAGTATATTTAACCATGACGTACTTCTGGCACTCTTCACCATCAATGTCTTGACGTGAGGAAAGAAGATAGCTCGACTACGCTCTTTACAAAACTTTGCACACAGTACAAAGAGTACGATGACTAACAATAATAATGGATATTCAAAACTAAATTGACTCATCTGCCACCTGCACATATAAATTGAATTTATTTTGTGTCTCTGTATCTATTTCATCGACCACTTTTTTATATTTGTATTTTTCCAACATAGGCTCAAGTTGTGCAAACAACTCTTTTTTTCGCTCATCCGTTGCTAAAAGTCTGGCATAGTGTGTTGCTTCATACGCTGATTTTTTACTGTCATGCCAGTCTATTTTTTTGAGTGCTTCCAAGTAACCTTTGGCAAGATTTATTTTTCTATTTTCCCAAAGTTTTTTGAGCACAAAAAATAAAATAGCCAATACCAATAAAACACCAAAGCCAATAAGCCCCCAATAGATATAGTATGAACTATCAGGTATCTCTAACAAAGGCTTTATATCACGGAGCTGTGCACTTATATTTTGTTCATTCATCCTCACTCCTTATTGCATTTTCTTCATAAGCTTCAGTGTTGGTTCTTCATTGGTATATATTTTTGTAAAACGTACACCTTGCTTTTTAAACTGTGCATAAAGCTTTTCATCATTATCATGCAATGCTTTTTTATAATTTTTCAATGTACTGCTGTCTACATCACCTTCAAAACTCTGTTTCGTTTCCATGTCGATAAGTCTTAAGTAACCCAGTTCCGTTGGGTTTTCTTCAAATTTATCTCTTA
Source organism: Campylobacterota bacterium (assembly GCA_011330645.1). Lineage (GTDB taxonomy): Bacteria > Campylobacterota > Campylobacteria > Campylobacterales > Sulfurovaceae > Sulfurovum. Next base: position 3,754 of record DRQB01000209.1, read on the forward strand.
CAATCACAGCAAAAACATCATGTTTTTTTGCCAGTAACTTCAAATCTATATCACCAACAAAGTCAGAAACAATAAAAAGTAATGCTTTCTTTTTAAGACGATTTACAAGTGTATCAACCAAAGCTGCATAATCTGCTTCTTTTCCTAAAGGATCAAACGCTACCACATCTTCTACGGCTTTATGCACTGAAAAAAGTTTCTTACTGGGCTTAGAAAATTCATACATCTTATCTGCAAATATCATATGCGAAAACAAATCAGAATTTTTTACTGCTGAAAATCCTAAAGTAGCAGTCACTTCTGCCATCACGTCAGACTTCTGTTTAACAGTACCAAAATAGGTAGAACCAGAAAGCACAGAGACCACAACAACATTAAGCTCACGCTCTTCTTTATAAACTTTAATAAAAGGTTTTCCTAATTTTGCCGTCGTTTTCCAGTCTATTTTACGAACATCATCCCCATAAATATATTCACGAAGTTCTGCAAATTCAAACCCTTCACCTTGAAAGAGTGAAGCATTGTTTCCAAGCATATCTCCATAGACTTGCTTTTTGGTTTTAAGGATAATCTTTTTAACAGATTTGTTCATTTGATATCCTATTAGGGGATTGGCACTGCTGCTAAAATCTTCTCGATAATCTCATCTTGTGTGATTTCTTCAGCTTGTGCTTCATAAGACAAGATAATACGGTGACGTAGTATCTCTTTTGCGATATACGCTATTTCCAAAGGTGAAACATAGTCTTGTCCTTTTAAGTAAGCTATAGCACGACTTGCCTTATACATATCAATACTCGCTCTTGGACTTGCACCAAACTCTATATACGCTTCAAGCTCTTCCAAGCCATAGGCCTTAGGGTCACGTGTCGCAGCAACCAGTTCGATAATATATTTTTCTATCTCTTCATCCATATGTACTTGTAGTGCTTCTTCACGGATTTTATTTAAGTCATCCAATGTTGCTACTTGTTGAATCTCTCCGAAGCTGTTGTTTGCCACACGACGTGCTATCTCAAGCTCTTCTTCTTTAGTGTTGTAGCCTACAACCAGTTTCATCATAAACCTGTCTAGTTGTGCCTCAGGAAGCTCATAGGCTCCTTCTTGTTCTACAGGGTTTTGTGTTGCCATTACAAGGAAAGGCAAGTCTATTTTAAAGGTTTCATCCCCAATGGTTACTTGTCTCTCTTGCATGACTTCAAGCAATGCCGATTGTACCTTGGCAGGCGCACGATTTATCTCATCTGCCAGCAAAAGGTTTGTAAATACTGGACCTTGTTTAATTTTGAATGCATTATTGGAAGGGTCATAAATTTCTGTCCCTATAATGTCTGAAGGGAGCAAGTCTGGGGTAAACTGTACACGTTTAAAGTTTAATCCTAAGGTTTTTGCTAAAGCATTGACCGCTGTTGTTTTTGCAAGTCCGGGTACACCTTCTAATAGTATATGCCCACGACAAAGAAGTCCTGCAAGCAAGCCTTCCACCATCTTGTCTTGGCCGACAAGTACTTTAGATATTTCTGTTTTAATGTTCTCTATGATTTGACTCAAGTTTTTCTCCTGAATATTTAATTAGGAAAATTTTACTTGATTGAGGTTAATGGTAGTTTAATATATTAAAAGTAGCAAGTATTGCACGATACAAGCTACTTCTTAATAAAGGATAAGATTAAAAGTCATACCTTATACCAAAAGAGACGACATCCATATCTGGTACATTTGATTTAATAAGCAATCGTTGATAATCCACAAATAAACTCCACCCCTTCCCTTGATCCGCATAGCCATCAAATGCCCTATCATACTCGGCATCTTGTATAAGATCACTTTTTCTGTCTGAAAGGTCATATTCTAAACCTGCCCCTGCCGAAAACCCACTTTCACTATCAAAATAGTTAAGTCTCGCACCATTTCCAAGATTTTTGGTATATCCATACCCTAAAAGCCCATACACATTTACACGTTCGCTCACTGGGTATTGCGGTTTGGCATAGAGCCCTATATGTGCTAGGGGAACCCCTCCAAAAGGACCTTTATCTAGAAAAGTTCTCATCCCTCTGGCTTCCACCCCAAAGTATTCATTCACATCGTACCCTCCTCTTAACATCAGACCATACGTCAAATCTTCATAAGAACAATTATTACTACACGCACTAAATTGAGCTAGTGTAACTCCTATCCCAACATATATTGGAGAGTAGTCAGTCACTGCTATGGGTACAATAGGAGCATCAACAGGAGAAACTGCTTTGCCCCCTGCATAGTGACTTGTTGTCAGAAGTATTAATCCTACTATCGTACTTTTCAATAATCTTTTCATTATGCTTCTCCTCTTTCATCTTCTTTTCTTACGAAGTATAATCCTGATATCAATGTTAAGCACATCATCATCAACATACTCATACTACCCATTGCATCACCACCGTCAGAGGTTTGTGAACTACCACACTGAATATTTAAGTTTACTATCGCATCTGCTGTTTGTCCATTCACATCAGTAATTGCATATCTAAATGTATCTGGCGCATTATTATAATCGGCATCTGGACTATAAAGAATAACTGGTTGACCATCTGCTCCTTCTATAATCTCTACAGTTCCATGTTCTGGTTGCTCTAGTATTGTAATAGTAATATTACCATCATATGCATCATTTCCGAGTATAGTGTCCGTTAAATCAGTCGCACCATAATGTGTAATCGTTATGATACCATCATCTGTGGCAGCAATGGACGGTTGATAATTAATTGTTACCGTTGCAGCTGCAACTACGTTATTTTGTGTGTCTTTTGCATTATATGCAATAGGTTGAGGACTATCAACAAAGCCATCTTCTGGTGTAAATGTCACTGTACCATTTTCATCCACAGTCCATACACCTTCACCATCTACAATAACTTTATCTATATCACCATCACCATCGGTATCTTCACCTACACCACCAACACTTGTTTCATCAAGATTTATACTACTACTATTTATATCATCATCATTTACAATAGCCGCTACACTCACAGGATTTCCTGCTATACCTGATTTACTGTCATCTCTTAATACTTGTGTGTAGTCAATCGTAATCGTTGATGCATCAATAGGGTTATCATTATTATCTATCGCTGTATACTCAATTGGAGTTGGATCCCCTGTAAATTCTTCTTCTGGCGTAAATATTACTACTCCTGTTGGATTCACTACCCATGTACCCTCACCTGGCACGACAACACTATCAATGTCACCATCACCATCCGTATCTGTACCTATTGCACCTTCTGGTACCACAAGGTTTATTGTACTTGTATTAATATCTACATCATTTTCATTAATATTTATAGTCACTGGTGTACCTGGATTTCCTGTTTCATTATTATCTTCAGTCAGTCCAGCTGGTTTAAATCCATCCACATCTTCACCGATGCCACCCACAGGTACAGTCACTATCGTAGGATCTGTTCCTTCTGTGCGTGTAAAGGTTCCATCAATATCACTTTGTTCTATATCGACAAGTGTATCTCCTGCTGGAACCGTTGCACTATAGGTACCATTATTATCTGTTATCAGTGTTTGAATTCTTCCTTCACTATCTGTAATAGTAACAGCGACACCTTCTATGCCTGGTTCATCTACATCCTGTGTCCCATTTCCGTTTGTATCTTCATAGACCACACCTTGCACTGTTCCACTCTCTGGTGATGGAACATATCCATCTACATCTGTTGCTGTTCCACCTACTGGTACAGTCACTGTAGTAAGCGTTGTCCCTTCTGTTTGCGTACTACCTCCTGGTAGCGTACTTTCATCTACAGTGATATTTGCATCCCCTGCTGGTACTACGGTTGCATATGCACCATTTGCATCTGTCACAAGTGTTTGTGTATTCCCTGTATTGTCAGTGACTGTGACTGTCACTCCTACAATACCTGGTTCACCTGCATCTTGTGTACCATTTCCATTCGTATCTTCATAGATGATTCCTTCTACATTTCCACTATTTACTGGTGGTTGATACCCATCTTCATCTGTTGCTGTCTCTCCTGCAAGCACAGTTAAGGTTGTGGTATCTGTTCCCCCTGTTTGTGTACTCCCTCCTGGAAGTGTTGTCTCATCTACATCTACGACTGTCTGACCCTCTGGAACTGTCACACCATATTTACCATCTGCATCTGTTACCACTACTTGTGGGTTACCATTCTCATCGGTAATGGTTACGGTGACACCTGGTATACCTGGTTCACCTGGGTTTTGTATACCATCTCCATTGGTATCTGTATACACAACACCTTCTACTCTTCCTGTATTTGCTGCTGGTTCATATCCATCTACATCCGAACCTATCCCTCCTGCTGGTACAGTCACTGTTGTTGTATCTGTCCCCTCTGTTTGGGTATTTACACCGACTGGCAACGTTGTCTCATCAATATCTACAATCGTATCTCCTGCTGGTACATTGGCTGCGTAGTTACCATTTGCATCGGTTGTCAAGTTCTGCTCTTCTCCAAATCTATCAGTGATTGTCACTGTGACATTTGGTATACCTGGCTCTCCTGCATCTTGCACACCATTACCATCTGTATCTTCGTAGACTGTCCCCGCGATGACACTAATC
>DRQB01000210.1 GCA_011330645.1 Campylobacterota bacterium
ACGTTTACATGTAGCGACAACAATGGCATTTTTTTTCAAAAAGCCTAAAATACCTTTTGTTGGGTGTTGCACAACTTCACATTGAAGTTCAGAAATAGAACATTCTAACACCTTAGAGGCCTTTGCATAGGCCTCCTCAAGTGTCGGTGCTTCAACCTTTGTCATTGACTATCCTTTTTGAGTATGAGATGCTACAGCTGCAGCTTTATGCTTATTATACATATGGTTAATAAAATACTGTTGTGCAATGGTAAATAGGTTATTCACTAACCAGTATAACACAAGTCCTGATGGGAAGTAAATAAAGAATACTGTCATAATCACAGGGAAAAATTTAAATATTTTTTCTTGCATAGGATCAGTAAAGTTCGATGGCGTAATACGCTGTTGGAACCACATAGATGCACCCATCAAGATAGGTAATACAAAATATGGATCCATCTGTGCAAGATTTTCAATCCATAGAATCCAAGGTGCTCCTTCTAGTTCAACAGCATTGAGTAGTACTCGGTAAAGTGCAAAGAACACAGGGATTTGTAGAATCATAGGTAAACATCCACCCATTGGGTTTGCACCATGTTTCTTATACATTTCCATCATCTGCGCATTCATTTTTGCAGGGTCACCTTTATATTTCGCTTTGATTTCTTTCATCTTTGGTGCAAGGTCTTTCAACTTTTGCATAGACATCATTCCTTTATATGAAAGAGGGAATAAAATAAGTTTAACCAATAAAGTAAAGAAGATAATCGCCCATCCCCAGTTGCCTACATGAGAATGAATCCATAAAAGTACTTTATAAAATGGTTTGGACAAGAATGAGAAGAAACCAAATTCTATGGCATCTGTTAATTCAGGATTGATACTTTTAAGCACTTCATGGTTTTTAGCACCTATATATGCATTGAGATGTAAACCATTATTTCCTTGTACAAAAATAAGTGGATCCCCATTTGCCTCTTTTAAAATAGAAACATTTAAACCTTTTTTGAAATCAAAAAACATTGATGCAACATAACGATCAAATGCTGATGCGATTTTAGCATTGGGAAATTTTTCATATCCTTCTGCATCACCATCTTCTATTGTTGTGATAATGTTGTCTGCACCTTTTATGAGTGCACCACGTACCAACATATATCTTGAACTATCTGCTACAGGTCTATGCCCTGGTGTTGTAAAAAACTGTATAGGTTTTGAAGTTTCAATATCTACACTGTATTCTCCAGTTGGTTTAAATGTTATCTTTTTTGTCAGAGTAAGTGTAGAAAGTTTTTGTGTTAAAGTAAGCGTCTGTGTCCCTTGAGATAAATCCAGTACTGTTTGCCCATTATCATTTGTATATGGTGTTTTAAAGGCCTCTTCATTCAGTTTAACATCTGTAAATCTTACTTCTAGTGGTTTGACAAATTGAGTACTCTCAGGTGTCGTATTATAAAGTTTAAGGGTTTCCCCCTCGTTATCTTTATATTTTTTCTCTAAAAGTTCTACTTGTCCAATACGTCCATATTCATCAATACTGATAGTAAATTTATCAGATTTAATGGTTGCCAATGTTTTACCTAAAGCATGAACGGGAGCAACATTAGTGGCAGTATTCGCACCTGAAGTAGATAGAGGTACCTGTTTATTACTGAGTGTTTTGTCCACTGTAGGTGTTTGATGGGTGTTTACCGTTTCTTTTGTATTGTCTTTGGGGGTGATTGCAGGGAAAAAATATCCATATCCAATAAATACCAAAAATGAAAGCACGAGTGCGATGAGGAGTCGTTTGTTTAAATCTTGTTGTTCCAAAGTGTTACCTTTAAATTAATAGTCTGATAGTATAGTGTATTTTATGTTAATGCAGAGCACTTTTTGAGTGCATGAAGATACGATTTCTTGGTTTCCAAATAGCTGTTACTTAAAAGGTCAGGTTTAGCAACCAAAACATAGGACCCAGAAGTGATAAGGTCAATATTTTCGATGAAATGTGCTCTAAGCAAACGCTTTGCTCTATTTCTGTGAACTGCATTTCCAATTTTTTTAGAGGCGACAAACCCAACTTTCTGTTCATTGTTATTTTTATAAAAAAGAACAAAGTACGGGGTATGCCACGTTTTAGTAGAGTGCTTGTACACCCCATTAAATTCTTTTGTGGTTCTAATTCTAGTAAAATGCTTTATTTTGCTAATAATCGTAACCCTAAAAGACTTATACAGCTAGTCTTTTTCTACCTTTAGCACGTCTAGCAGAAATAACTTTTCTACCATTTTTAGTTTTCATTCTTGTTCTAAATCCGTGTGTTCTTTTTCTTGGTGTACTATGTGGTTGGTATGTTCTTTTCATTATGAATCATCCTTGAGTGTATTTTACTTACTGTTGTGTAAGCTATTATTTGGACGCGATTTTACCTTAAAGTGCCTTAAAGCATACTAATATTCGTCTTTTTAATGAAGAGAACGGAAAACAATTTCACTCTCTTTTTTCTCTTTCTTTGCATTAATATAACTTTCTATCGATTTAAAAATGACTTCTTTAATATCATATTTTGTTGAACGTACTTCCATTTCTGTACAATAAAGCGTATGGGCATTGTTTAATAGTAAAGAACGCAGTAATCTCTCTGCAAATCTATACCCACCATCTACCTTTGTTTCTTGACAAATAAGTGCAAATAGATTTTTACTTTCATCTATTTCAAAAAGTAAGTCAGTATCACGTTTTTCACTTTTTAGAAGTGAGCCCAATTCAATGTCTTTTGCAGAAATCAATATAAGTACAAAAGGTTTTTCATGTTCTCTTTCCATAAGATAATACATTAATTCCAAAGGTTTTTCCATTTTTTCCATCACTGCTAAAGATAATTTTATTTCAGCTTCATTAAATCTAAGACTAGGTCTTCGTGTTTGTTTGACTTCTTCACGCATTTCATTCTCCAAAAATTTACATATTTTACAATCATCATAAAGTATCAAAAAACATTTGTTATACTTTCTCTATGGATATAATAACGGACAGCTCCTTACCTTCACCTTGTTGGGTACTTGAAGAGCAAAAACTCATTGAAAATCTTAAGATTATCGAACATATTAAACAAGAAAGTACTGCTAAAGTGCTGCTAGCACTCAAAGGGTATGCCCTATGGAAAAGCTTTCCCAGCATTACACCGTATCTAGATGGATGCTGTGCTTCAGGACTCTATGAAGCCAAACTTGCTAGTGAAACTTTTGGCAAAGAAGTACATACCTACTCTCCCGCCTTTAAAGAAGAAGAACTAAAAGAGATAGCTACACTCTCCCATCATTTGGTTTTCAACTCTCCTGCACAGTTTAAACGATTTTCAAAAAAAGCTAAAACAATCAACCCTCAACTCTCCCTAGGTCTCAGAGTGAACCCAGAATACTCCCAATCCCCTACTGAACTCTACAACCCCTGTGGGCTTTACTCACGTTTAGGGACAACATTTACAAACTTTGATGAAGAGATTTTATCACAGTGTGATGGGCTTCATTTTCATGCATTGTGTGAGCAAAGTGCAGAGGCACTGGAACATGTCCTCACACACTTTGAAGAGAAGTTTGAAAAGTACATTCCCCAAATGAAATGGATCAACTTTGGTGGAGGTCATCATATTACCCGTAAAGACTACGATGTTGAAAAACTCATTCAACTAATACTTACTTTTAAAGCAAAGTATGATGTCGAAGTCTATCTTGAACCTGGAGAAGCCATAGGCTGGGAGACAGGGACTCTACTAACTACCGTACTAGATATCGTACATAACGGCATGGACATCGCCATTTTAGACAGTTCTGCAGAAGCACACATGCCAGATACTATCATCATGCCCTATCGTGCAGAGGTATGGGGTGCGGGGAAAGCAAAAGAAAAACTTCATACCTACCGACTCGCGGGCAATACTTGTTTAGCGGGTGATATCATGGGAGACTACAGCTTTGATACCCCTCTAAACATAGGAGACAAAGTCATTTTCCTCGATCAGATGCACTATACCATGGTAAAGGCTACTACCTTTAATGGTGTAAAACTTCCCAGTATTGCTATACAAAATGTAGATGGAAGCATAGAAATCGTACGTACATTTGGATATGAAGATTTTAAGGGCAGACTCTCTTAAAAATCTCTTTTATATATAATGTCATACGATTGCGATTGTTCACTGACTCCTATGACACTCTCCGTACGCTTATTGTGTCTATATTTAAGTTTTACTTGCGGTATATCACCATTAATATAAATAACAGTTATTTTATTGGTAAGTTTTTTCCCAACCTCAACACTGTTACCTTCACCAAATGCCAAGTGATCGACATCTATCCCCACATCTGAAAGTGCTGCCTTTGCCATAGCACCTCCCATCATTTTCATCATATCTGATCCAGAGTGGGTATCACCTCCTGCTTCAGAGTCAAAGAGTATCACGGAGAGTATCTGTTCTCGTGTTAAAGAAGGGGTAGAAGAAAAAGTAATATTTGGTTCTGCAGGAATACCTGATATCGCTATCGTGATGAGATAATTGATAGATTGATAATTGGCTTTCATATCTAAGAGTGGTTTATTGACATCCCCGGTAAAATAGACAAAACTTTTTCCTAAGACAAATCTTTTCTTTTGAAATATATAAGTACCACCTTTGAGTAATTCAACTGAACCCAAATAGAGTATCTCTCCCCCCTTGTCTTTGTTAATAGTAAAATCTGGTTTTAGCCGTATATTTATAGGTCCTTGTTTGAGACGCAATGCCTCTTTTGTCTCTATTTTAAGTACTAAAGTGAGATTATCCATAAAGGGGCTTTTTTTCTTTTTTTGCATCTCTTGCAGTATGATAATATCACTGTCTGTTGCAAACGAACGACCTGCTTGTAAATCTGGTGTAATTTTCCCTTTAAGCAGTACAATCTTCCCCTGTACCGTGGTATTGTTACCATCTAATGCTGTTTTTAGATGTATTTGCGTCTGTATATCTGCTACTTTATCTTTGATATGAAAGTTTTTTGCATCTGCAAAAAAAGCACCTTTTTTACTTTTAGTATTGTAATCTCCTGTGATTTTAAGTGTATCATTGACCCAAAAGTTAGATACTTTTATAGTATCACCCAAAGTAATCACTGCTGCTTTAGTCGAAAAATACTTTTGTTTGTTAAATGTTCCTTTATATGATTTTAACACGACCTTAGAAGCATCCATACTTGCCACAAGTTTCACATCTTTGATGACATGTTTGGTTTTTCTGTCTGCTTTATAGATAAGTTTAGGCGAAGAGAGTATAAGTTCTGCTGTTTTAAGTTTATCAACAAGCAGTGTAGCATCTATTTTACCTTCAAGCGGAGGTAATTCTTCTAACGTATATAAAGTAGCAATATTTTTACCCAAAGCTTTCATAGAAGTAATTTTAGTCTGTATTCTCAGTTTTTGTTTTGTATTTCCAGAAATATCTGTCACCAAACCTCCAAGATTTACTTTTCCTTTCACATTTCCTTGTTTAAGTACATAATCAATATCTGCACTTAAGGCTTTTGCCTTGAGCTTTAGTGCCAAAGATGCCTTTGAGAGTTTCACGTGAGTATCGATAGGACTTAACGTCTCCCATTTTACATCTTTGCTGTATGCTTTTAAGAGTGAGTCTTTGGGTATCTCTATCTTTCCTTTTATTTCAATATCTTTACCGTATCCTACATCTGCATGCATATTAACCACATTAGATGCCACTTTAACTTGAGTATGAATGGCAGTAAGATTTGAAAAGTCCAATGGTGCATCTGCAATGAGATTTACTTTTGCATTTGTCAGTTCTTTTGGAAGTTCCAAAAGTGTACTTAGTACGATAGGTGCTATTGTTTCTAAGTGAACCTGTCCTGTTTTAAAATCTTTAGAGTCAAATGTTCCCTTAAGTGCCTGTGAACTTAGCTTTGTTTGTATACTTTTTTCATCACCACTATAGATTACTTTCAAATCACTGAGTGGGGTAGTCAACTTTTCATCAAAGCCGATAAACTTACGAACCTTCACTTCACCTTGATAGTCAAGTGTTTCATACAGTGTCAATACATTTGTCAATTCTATATCTTTTGTATAAAGTGTACTCACTAATGCTTTGGTATCTGCCTTGAGATGGGAACTGTTAATATCATAGGTTAGATGGGATATAAATTGATCTACATCTACATTAAATGTACCCTTTTTACCTTCCAATATATTTTTTCCTTTTGCTTTAACATCAGCAACAACATATTCTGTAGAAGCATTAAAATCTACAATCACATGCGCAATAGCTTCTTTACGTAAAGGGAGTCCATAACGTTTATAAAGTCTATGATTTGGTGTAAGGTTTATTGTTCCTAAAAGATGATTATTGTGTGCCGTCCCTTGATAAATGACATTACTCAGATTGGTTGTACCATTAAAGTCTAAGTCTGCATCTTCTAACACCAACTTTTCTACATTAAAAGAGACATCTTTTGCATCTAATGTGATTTGTTTTACTTTTACAGGGTCATAACTAAAAGGAAGAAGATTGGTAGTTATGTGTTCAATTTTCACCATCTTAGGGATAAAAATATTTGCCTTTTCTTCCTTTTGTACGGTGCTACTCTCTGTTGTTTCATTACTATCACCTGAAAACAATGCCAAGAGGGCAGAAAGGTTTACATCTCTTATATCTAAATGACGCAAGGTTGCTACTTGTGCATTCATATTTCCTTGCAATGAAATATCTGTGATGTTTGAATCGAGTTCAAGGTCTAAATCATCTATATTAAAAGCATCTTCTTTATATGTTAGGTGCTTACTCTTGATTATTGCTTTGGAGATAGCTATATTATTTTGGATAAATGGTGCCAATGAAATATTGATATTGTTAGCATTGATAGTAAAATCAAAACTGCCGGTTGTATTGTTTTCCGTTTTACTTGCATTCTCTTCTGTAGAAAAAGAGGCTATCATACCTTTAATAACATCTACATTTGCTTCTTCTATTTGAAGTGTGTTCACAGTAATCGTTTTAGCCACTAAAGTATTTGGGTTCCATTTAAGTTGAATATTTTTTGCCAATTTTTTATTTTGAAATTGTAAATTGGATATTTCTAGACCCGTAAGCGCATTCCCTTCAATTGCATCATAGGTAATATTATAATCTTGCGCATACGTATCTGCTACTTTTTTTATGGCAAGCGGTGAGTTCGCCACAAAAAAAAGTATGAGTCCTAAAATAACCAAAAGTACCAATACAAATAAAAGTACTCTACGTAACCATAACAAAGGTCCAAAAAGTAATAGTTTTTTCATTAAAAAGACTGTCCTATCTGAAATGATATACCATACTGTGATGGTTTATTGACATTAAATCCTACATCCAGTTTAAAAGGGCCTATCGGGGTCAAATAACGTACTCCAAGCCCTGCTGAAGTGATAACATCACCTGTAAAATCATAACTCTCCTCGTTAAGCATCGTATTATCAGTAAATACTGCTCCATAAAGATTACCCCAAACAGGATAATCTGCTTCAACAGAAAGATTTAACAAACTTGATGCCCCTGCGATACTGTCTGACGTAGGAGAAAGCACAACCCCAATAGTATTAAAGCCATAAGCACGGTTGGAAAATGACCCACCCCCAAAGAAAAATTTGGACTCAGGTAACTCCTTAGAAGTTTGATCTACTACACCTATCTTAACAACACCTGCTAAGGTAAGTTTATCAAAAGTATGAATCAATCTACCTTCTGTAAATAATTTGACATACGAACTCGCATCTGGTTTATACGGGACTCCATACTCCATGGATGCTGCCAAATAATAGCCATATTTAGGATTTAGCTTATCATCTCTTGCATCATATACGATATCGACATAAGGATAGAAAAGTAAAAATGTACCTTCTGTTACAGCTTGTGTCAAGGTTTGATTTCCTGTTAAATTATCTAGGGTAGCAATATTGATATTTTCAAGAGCAAGCCCTGTTTTGAGTTTTAGTCTTCCCTCATTATGTTCTAAATAAAATTTTGCAAATAACTTCTCTTCTTGAAAACCTCTAAATTCCAAATTTGAATACCCAAATTCTGTACCAAAATCTATACCATAACCAAAAAGTGAAAAAAGGGCAGGCTTAAAATAATTACCAACAGCCAATTGCTCTCTTTGTGACCAAGAAAGTTTCAATCCTGTTTGTTGTGCATTTCCCAAAAAATTCTTTTTTACTATGGAGGCATGCACCCTTGCACCGATATAGGTGTCATACCCTACACCACCTTCAAAATGGTATGCAGCCTCTACTTCATTTAATGTAATGTCTATAGGGACAACATTATAAATCTTTCTATCAACATTTACTTTGACCGAATCAAAACTGTTTAATGCATAGATACCAGTATATGTTTCTTTCACTTTTTTAGGGTCAAAACGTTCACCTTCCTTTGCTCTTACACGAGAGAGGATAACGTCTTTATCTATGGTTTTTAGTCCTTTAATATTTGCTTTTCCAAAAGTACATACGTCCCCTTTTTGTAAAACATAATGTAAGTCAGCTTGATGCTTATCTAAATCTACATATGCCTTGGTGTCAAGTTGGTAAGAGCAATACCCTTTATCCAATAAATGTTCGATAATCGAACTCTTTGTTGCAATAAAATCTTTTGCTCTAAAGACATACCCTTTTTTAGATAAAACAAGCGGTGCAATGTTATAGTCACTTTCAATATTTATATTGCTTACAACAACAGGCTTATTTTCGTTGATAGTCACATCAACAGTGGTATTTGTCTCTTTAATTTTGAATGTTGCATCATAAAAACCTTCAGAATCATAAAAACTCTCTAAGGTGGCTTCTAAAGTAGGAATCAATTTATCTGCAATGCGAGGCGTGTCTTTTTTCCAAAAGGCAAATATACTCTTTGTCTCCACACTTAAAACTGTTTGTAACGTAGCTTCATCAAAATGTTTTTCCCCCTGTATGTGTATCAGGTGAGTAGGAAGTTCAATCTCTTTGGCAGACACAGAATTGAAGATAAATAGTGCGATAAATAATATCAATTTATGTTGCATAAATCTGTACTCCTAAAAAGGTATCATAACAAAAACAGACTAACACTATACTGTTACACAGTTACTACACAATAAATACCTAAAATCCCTTCTATATAATATTTTAGGGGATATTTTCATGACACAAACATCGATACTTCAACACATTGCTGATGCTAAAAAAGCACACTTACGTTGGGTAAAAAGAGCTGATCATCTCATCTCTGGCTTACCTGTAGATAAAGAATTTATACCCTTGGAAGCAACCACTTGTGGTTTTGGACTTTGGGTCTATGGTGAAGGGGCAAAATTACGTTTAGTCCCAAGTATTGATAATCTTATGAACCGTATCGAACACCACCATAATGATTTACATGATGCCTATATGGATATTTATAAAATATTTTTTATTATTCCACAACAGCGTTCTGTATTACATAAAATTCTCACCTTTAACAGTAAGATAGTCTCTTCATCCGAAAAAGAAAAAGCCAAAGCACATTTTAAATACCTGAAACGTTCTTCTGAAGAGTTGCTTGCTGTACTCGATATACTTGAAGAAAAAGTACAAAAAATGACTTTATATGAAGTAGAAAATTTAAAATAATTATGCCAATAAGTCTTTGACACTCTGTAATGGGTTTTTACCCTCTTCTATCATTGCATAGACTTCTGCTGCGATGGGAAGATAGATCTGTTTGTCTTTGGCTATTTTATGCAATGCTTTTGCTGTAGGTACACCTTCTGCCACCTCTCCCAATTCTTTCAAAATATCATCCATGTTTTGACCTTTTGCCAAACCCAGACCTACCCTAAAGTTACGAGAAAGTGTCGAAGATGCAGTCAAAAATAGGTCCCCAGCACCCCCTAAAGAAAGAAAAGTTTCTGTTTTTGCCCCAAAAGCTTCCCCGAAACGTGTCATCTCGACAAGCCCCCGTGAGATAAGTGCTGCTCTTGCATTATTTCCTAACCCTAACCCTTCACAGACACCCCCAGCAATGGCAATAACATTTTTGTACGCACCTGAAACTTCTGCACCCACCACATCATCACTCACGTATCCTTTAATAAAAGTAGGTAACGCATCTGCATAGATTTGTGCTAAGGCGATATTGCTTGAGCTTATTTTAAGGGCTGTGGGTAGTGATTTCTGTACTTCTGCTGCAAAAGAGGGACCAGAGATAAAGGCAAGTCTCTCTTCTGTCACAAACGTACCATACACTTCATTGAGAAATTCTCCCGTACTTGTTTCTATCCCTTTGGCAGCGACAAGTATGTTTTGTCCATAATCAACAAAGTTTTCTTCCATCCAGCCACGTACAAACTGTGCAGGTATAGCCATCACCAAATACTCATATCTCAATGCTTCATCCATCGAAACAAAATTCTCAATATCTTTTGTATGGCGTGAAGAGATGACGACATCATTGTCCTGACTGTAAGCATGATACAATGCCTGCCCCCATTTTCCTGCTCCGATTATGGCTATTTTCATTTTAAATCTCCTTCTTCGCTATCAATTTTTCAAATGCATCAAGTTTCTCTTTTTCTCCTAGACAAACGATGGTATCACCGCTATCTAGTTTATGTGCAATCCCTGCTGTTACAAATACAAAAGTATGCCCTAACTCTTCATCTATCATCCCTACAAGTAGCACATCAAACCCTGAAAAATCAATACTCTCAGCCATCTTTCCATCTAAAAATGAGTCTTTGGGAATAACCATCTCTTTAAATGTAATGCCACTCTTGTTATGCACAAACTCTTCCAATAGTTTCGTAGCGATGGGCCTGTCTAAAAGATTATAAATCTTATTGGCTGAAACTTCATAAAGGTCTATCACTTTATTCGCACCAGCCATTTGAAGCTTTTTCGTGACATTCAATGAATCAGAAATCGATAAAATATAAGAATCCTCAAAGAGTGAACGCAAAGAGAGGGTCAAAAAGACATTCAGGTGTTCATCATCCATCACACACACAAGTTGAGCAAAAGATTCAAGGTTCATCTTTTTTAATTCACTATCCTTTGTGACATCGGCAAATAAAACATTGTCAAATCCATTCGTTTGTGCATCTTCATAAAAGTCTTTATCTGACTCCACAATAGTAATATTAAATCCATCTTCAGCAAGTCCTTTGGCAATAAACTTACCATGATTACCATATCCAAAAATAGCTATTTTATTTTTTGACATGGATATCTCCTTCATGCTGTAATTTAAAATATTCTAAAGAAATTTTTCTTCCCATGACCAAGAGCACATCAAATGTCTCTATTCTTTCTGTTTTAGAAGGGTTAAAAATAAAGTCTCCTCTTCGTTGTATCCCTATAAAAAGTAATTTACTACTGCTAAAATCTAATTCTTCTATCTGTTTTCCCACCATGGCATGTGAAGCATGTACATGTATTTCATCAATATTCGCAATGCTCTTACCTGTCAAAATAGCATGAATAGCTTTATACATCGTTGGCTGTCTTATGGCAGTATAAATCATCGTATTGGCAACAAGATTTGGCAGAAGCACTTCATCTGCGCCTGCATATTTAAATTTATCTATAGTCTCAGGGTCATTCACCCGCGCAATCACTTTGATACTTTTGGAAATACTTTTAGCATTGAGTGTAATATAGATATTTTCCACATCACTTGAAGTCAAACATAAGATAGTTACATCGCAATACTCAGCATCAAATCTACTGAGTGTCTTATGGCTACTTGCATCTTCATGTATGGCAATATAGCCATCTTTTTTTGCTGCTTCCACCCGTGCAGGGTCAGTGTCCATAATCACATAATGTTCCAAGGGTTGTCTTTGTTGACGAAAGAACATTTTTGTCATCTGTCCA
>DRQB01000211.1 GCA_011330645.1 Campylobacterota bacterium
CATCAAAGGTGAGAATGACTTTTATACGGTGACATTTTATGGAGAAAAGGACAATGTAGAGCGTCTTAAACAACTACAAATCATGCCTAATGTACGCTTGGGTGACATTGCCGATATTGGGTGGAGTTATAAAAAACGTACCAGTGGCTACATCGGTAATGCAGATGAGGCCATTGCTCTAGCAGTACAACGTGCGCCAGGGGGTAGTGTACTTGACGTAAGTAAAGCTGCACGCGCTGAGATGAAGAAGTTGGAAGTGAAATACCCTAACATTAAGTTTCAAATTGCCGATACGCAAAGAGATTTGATAGAGCAAGCCAATGACAATATGCTCGAAGCGTTAAGAGATGCAGTGATTTATACACTCCTTGTAATTATGCTCTTTTTGGGTAACTTTAGAGCTATCGTGGCAGCAGGGCTTTCTATCCCGATGGTGTTCTTCTCTACTATGGCGATTATCTGGCTTACAGGTGGGGAGTTGAACATTGTTATCTACACTGCCATCATTTTGGCTTTGGGTATGTTGACCGATGATGCCGTGGTGGTACTGGAAAACATAGAACGACACCTTACGGAAGGACATGAGAGTCTTGAAGAAGCCATCAAGAGTGGAACCAAAGAAGTGTTAAATCCAGTCTTTGCAGGTACCATAGCGACGATTGCTATTTTGTTCCCACTCATGTATGTAGGAGGTTTTCCTGAGAAGATTTTTAAACCACTTATCGAGACGCTTATCATTGCACTGCTTGTGTCATGGTTTTTGTCGATTACGTTTATTCCACTGCTTTCCAAGTGGTTGTACAAAAACGGTATAGGTAAAACCAAAGTGGAAAATGCCTTTGAGTGGTTTTACCAAAATACCATTGGACGACTTGTAGCGCCTTATGTTGGGATTATCAAATTTTCTAACGGTAAGTTTTGGTTTGTCAGACGTATGATACTCACCATGGGTGTGATTGCTATTTTGGTATTTAGTCTTAAAAATATTATGCCTACCATCGGTAAAGACGCGATGCCACCTATGGATACAGGTATCATCAAAGCGCAGATTGCTTTTAGTTCTAACGAAACTGTGGACAGTGCAGAACACAAAGTCAAACCTTTCCTCACATGGCTTGAGAAACAAAAATGGGTTAAGATGAGCTCTGTGGCATTTGGAACAGAACCCGGTGTATTGAGTCTTGGTTCAGGAAATCTTCCTGCTGAAGCGACCATTACTATCAATGCGGTGAACCGTTTTAAAAGAGAACAAACGATGTGGCAACTTGAAGATGTCATTCGCGATAAACTCTCACATATGGAAGGCTTGAAACGTAACGATGTGTATGATTTTGGGGCAACGGCTCTCTCGTCCATCAAAGCAACAGTAGATGTACGACTTAGCTCTCCCTATGTCGATGGCTTAGCCAATGCTTCTCATGAGGTAGCGCATGCCATCAAAGATGTGAAAGGACTGACTTCTGTGAGTACGAGTTGGGACAAAGACTTTATGGAGGTTTCACTGGATATCGATGAAAACAAAGCACTCAGTTATGGACTCACACCGTACCAAATAGCGATGCAGCTACCTATCAAAGGGCAGGTAGTAGGGCTTAATGCCAACTTCCAGTCTATGAATACGCAGGTAGTCAGACTTTATTTGAAAGGAAAGTTCTCTAAAAACATAGAGACGTTAAGACTCTTGCCTATCTCTACCCCACAAGGTGAGATACCGCTAAGTCAAGTGGCTACACTCAAACGGCACCTCACCTTTGCCAAAATAGAGCGTGACAAGATGCTCTATAGTGTTGATGTGAACGGATACCGTGCAAAACGTCCAGTGACACACTTGACAGACGATACCGTAGCAGCACTCAAAGATGCGAACGTGACAGAGATACAGATAGACCAGACAGGTGACATTGCCCAAATCAATGACAGTTTCAAACGTATGGCAAAAGCCATAGGTTTGGGGGTGATTGTACTCATTATGACACTGATTGCGATTTACAAATCAGTTAGAATGGCATTTATTATGATTTTGGTACTGCCACTCTCGCTTATAGGGGCAGCATGGGGTATGTTACTCTTTGACAAGCCTAGCTGTATGCCAAGTCTCTTGGGTATCTTGTTACTCTTTGGGATTATCATCAAAAATGCCGTCTTGCTGATAGATTTTTATCAGGACTACAGAGGCAAAGGTGAGACACCTTTCCAAAGTGCTCAAGAGGCAGTACGTGTACGTTTCCGTCCAGTGATGATGACTGCCTTTGGTACCATCGCAGGGATGATTCCTATTGCATTAGAACAAGCAGTAGGGCTTGAACGTCTTTCACCATTGGCAGATGTGGCTATTGGTGGATTACTGGTAGGAACATTGCTGACATTGGTGTACATCCCGATGTATGCCTATATTTTTGACAAGGACAATAAAAAGACAAATCCAATTAATGAGGTTATTTCATGAATGTAAAAGAATTTTTTGCTTATGGGGAGAAAGTTCCAGGCTATGAGGTCCGTGTTCTTAATGAACGTGAAGCAAGAGCAGCAGCAGCGATACTTTTTGTATGTGCATTTATAGGGCTTACCAATGGTGTGATGCTGGGTACAGCTATTTTTTCAGAGTATTTTGTGACTTTTTTTGCTATTGATTTCACCATAAGGGTGATACAACCACGTTATGCACCAAGCTTGCTACTGGGTCGCTTTTTTGTACGTAATCAAACACCAGAGTATGTGGGTGCTGCACAAAAACGTTTTGCCTGGGCACTGGGGCTTATACTTGCATGGCCAATGTTTTATTATCTGGTAATAGATTTTCAACCTAACCCCATTAAAGTTCTGGTCTGTCTGATATGTATGGCATTGCTCTTTTTTGAAGCGGCATTTTCTATTTGTTTAGGATGTAAAATCTTCTCTTGGATAAAAAGAAAAGACCCTATGTATTGCCCAGGAGGTGTCTGTGAAATACAGGTAAAAGATCCTGTACAAAAATTTAATCCTGCACAATTTATTATTTTACTTAGTACCGTAGGACTTATGTTATTTGGGAGTTATGAATACTTTACAAAACTAGAAGATAGAACAGTTTTTACAAAAAAGATGAAAAAACTCATGATGTCCAAAGCTGAGTTACAACATCTACAAGAGCTAAAAGCCCAAGAAGAATTTGATAACTTTTAATAGTATCTTTGAAGCACTCATTTTTAGAGTGCTTTGAAGATGATATTTTCATCTAAATGATTTTAAAGGATAACCAATGGTACCAACATCAGAACAAGTAGAAGCAATGATGATAGAGAAAATGGGGGCTTTGCCTCAAAGTTTGAACAGTGCGAAAGCGATTGATCCTAGATTTTTAGTAGAACAGGCGATGAGCTCTAAGTTTAGTATTCAAGATGAAAAAAATCCATTTGATCCTAAAACATCTATGATGCTGGCACTGTCTGCATCTATTACAATAGGAAGCGAAGAGTGTATTATGGAACAGACAAGAATGCTTAAAAAAATGGGCATTAGCAAAGAAGAGCTGGCGTATATTGTCAAGATTGTCAAACACGCACAGGGTAGTGCAGTGATGGGTAATGCCAAAGCTGCATTTGATACTTTCGAGAGTTAAGATATTATACTTTATATTTGTGTAATTACATTGGCTATAATAGTTAAGATATAAAATACAAAAGGATAAAAGATGAGAAAACATGAAAGTTACAGATGTGAGTTGTGTGGAAATGTGGTAGAAGTACAGGAAGTTGGTGGCGGTGAGTTACACTGTTGTGGACAGGCTATGAATATGATAACTGTTGATCTTACTTTGGTGAATTTACTTAAAGCTTTTGCGGGTGAGTCTCAGGCACGTAACAAATATGAATATTATGCAAAAGTAGCACAAAAAGAAGGCTACCGTGACATCGCAGCACATTTTCAACGTGCGGCAAACAATGAAAAAGAACATGCAAAACTTGAACTGGCACTACATAACCGTATGAAAAATGCCAGTGAAGATTCATGGGGTGATACCCTTGCTAATCTGCAAGATGCTATCAATGGAGAGAGTTATGAAAACTTGACGATGTACCCTGACTTTGCAGCCATAGCCAAAGAAGAAGGACACAGTGAAGCAGCACGTCTCTTTAAGAACATTGGTCAAGTAGAAGTTGAACATGAGAAGATGTATAAAGAGTTGCTTGCGCGTCTGAGTGAAGGGCATGAGTTTGCAAGTGATGATGAAGAGGTATGGATATGTGAAGTGTGTGGACATGTACATTATGGTAAAAAAGCACCAGGTAAATGTCCTGTCTGTGGGCATCCACAAGAGTATTTTTCACGTAAAGTTGAAACAAAGTAACTCTCGATGCATAATGAAGCCTGCCATACGATGCATGAGGGTGAGATACTCAATGCCGATAAAACAGAGTATCCACTCTTTCATGCGGTTTTGTATGGAGACAAAATAAGTACAGAAAAGTTTTCCAAACGTCTGAGCTGTGCGATTAAGCATCTGCCTTTATGTGTAAAATTTACTTTTGAGTACGACACACTCAAAGCAGTTGAACAAGGCATAGTACAAGATCCAACACTCATATTGGACGGAGAGATATTTCTCGAAGGGCTTGTACAGGCTGAAACGATAACAGAGGCATTTGAAAGAGTGCTTGTAGAAAAGGAGTAGTATGTTAACAAGATTTATGCAAAGAGAGAACCGTTTTATACACAGTGAGAAGATGGCTTTTCTACTCTTGCCAATGGTGTTGATACCATTATTTCTAGAACTGGCACTACATAGTATAAAACCAGAATGGTTTGCTTTGCATCGTGAACAAATACTCATCGCAAATATTCTCTATATTGTCATTGCACGTTTTGCTATGCTTGACACGGCAGTCTATATTTTCAGTCGTAGCAAGAGTCATGTACACCTTGCGTTGGTACAAATTGTCCTGCTCTATCTGGAAGTAACAATCATTACTATTGTCTATTATGCAGCGGTATTTAACATATTTGATGTTTTTTCTCTTTTTCATTTGAGTGCACAGTTTAGCCCGGAAAACCTTACTGCTATTCATGCACATGGTTTTGTCACTTCTATGTATATCTCAACTGTAACCTTTACCACACTAGGTTCAGGAGACTGGATACCCCAGACACTTCCTGCAATGATTGCGGTTATCTCTGAAGTTATTTTGGGTGTGGTGCAGGGTGGTGTTTTTGTTGCTATCGTGATTTATGCACATCAGAACAAGGGGCGCAGTGAAAGATGAAGCTAAATCGTAATATATAGGAGATATTCTCTCTTATTTAATTCTAAGTAATTTATACTACAATATCTAAAATATTTATATGGAGTATGTTATGGACGTAAATAAAATAAGAAAAGTATGTAGACCTATTAGAATTGTGGTTGGTTTAGCACTTATTGCCACAGGTTTTATAACTGGGATTAAATGGTTCTATCTTGGTGTGATACCACTTATTGCTGGGCTTTCTAACTTTTGTCCACTTTGTATTATCACTAAAAAATGTGATATCGAAACAAAATAAATTTTTGGAGAGAGTATCTCTCCATTTTCCTCTCTTTTCTTTCAACATTTTTAAAAATTAATCAAGTATAATTTCATCAATATAAAAAACGATTATAAAGGGGTAAAACATGGATAAACTCACAGAATATTTAAACGCACATCCCCATGACGAGCTGCACCCCTCAGAAATTGCCAATCTTCTTAAAGATTTAGACGATAAAAGTTTTACAGATGCTGTCCAATCTATACCTAAAGAACTCATAGCAGATGTGGCATTGGAACTGCCTGACAGATACTTTGAAGATGTTCTTGAATCATTTACGCCTGAAGAGATTGCCGAATCTGTAGCAGAGTTGGAGTCTGATGACCAGACAGACTTTATCCAAGAGCTTGAAGAACGCGATGAAGAGATGGCAAAAGAGGTCTTTGAAGAGCTAGACTCTGAGGATCAAGCAGACATTCTTCAACTCAAGCAGTACGAAGAAGATGAAGCGGGTGCCTATATGCAGATAGAGGTCTATACTGCAGGACTTGAACAAAATGTACATGATGTCATCAATGACTTTGCAGAGTTGCGTCGTAATGATGAGCTGGAAAATGTCAA
>DRQB01000212.1 GCA_011330645.1 Campylobacterota bacterium
GAAACATCACTTGGAAGTTTTTCTTTTTGTTCCAATTTATCTTCCAAGCGACTTGTTAGTGCTCTAAGTTTATCTAAACTACTTGACATAAATCCCCTTCATTTGGGGCTTCACAGCCCTTTATAAATACATATTAGAAAATATTCTACATTATATTTATTAATAAATAGATTAATTAATATGAATTTTCTATTTTTTAATGTAAAAAAAGCAGAACTTTATCATATTTTTTAGTATATTTTTTCAAACGACTGCCCTTAACCTATCTTTGGATAAAATCTGTTTCAATATATATAAGGGTAGGAAAGATGGATTATTTAGAGATTATTGGTGGAAAAAAGTTAAGTGGAAATGTAACGATAAGTGGTGCAAAAAATGCAGCACTTCCTATTATTGCTGCTACGATACTTTCAAACAAAGCACTTACATTAACAAATTTACCAAATGTGGTCGATATCCGTACCCTACTCAAACTTCTTACTATGCTAGGTGGAGATGTTGAACATGACAAAACTGTTGCCCATATCAATAATGGGTCTATCACTTCTACAAAAGCTGTCTATGAAATTGTTTCTCAAATGAGAGCTTCTATTTTGGTACTAGGTCCCCTACTTGCACGTTTTGGTGAATGTGAAGTCTCTTTACCTGGAGGCTGTGCAATAGGACAACGTCCTATTGACTTACACCTTAAAGCACTTGAAGCAATGGGCGCACACATAGAAATAAAAGGCGGGTACGTCCGTGCTGAAGCCAAAGAAGGACTCAAAGGTGCTAAAATCATCTTCGACAAGATTACTGTAGGTGGTACAGAAAATATCGTGATGGCAGCAGCACTTGCACATGGTACAACGACTATACTCAATGCAGCAAAAGAGCCAGAAATTGTACAGCTTTGTGAGATGATACGTGATGCAGGTGTTAAAATAGCGGGTATCGGTACAAGTGAACTAACCATAGAGGGAACATGTGGTAAACCTTTAGCGTTTAAAACTGTAGAGATTATCCCTGACCGTATTGAAGCAGGAACATACCTTTGTGCCGGTGCCATTACCAATTCTAGCATTACACTCAATAACGTAAACCATGGTCACATTAGAGCCTCTATTGATAAACTAGAATCAATGGGTTGTACCTTTGACCTACATGATGACAGTATTACCATTCACCCAACTGCAGACTTGAAACCGGTGAACCTTATTACAATCGAGTACCCTGGTTTCCCTACCGATATGCAAGCACAGTTTATGGCACTGGCAGTCATGGCAAATGGAGAAAGTCTCATCGAAGAGCGTCTTTTTGAAAATCGTTTCATGCATGTGAGTGAACTTAACCGCTTAGGTGCAGATATATGGCTTAAGGGAAGTACCGCAGCGGTGAAGGGTGTAGAAGCACTCTATGGGGCAGATGTGATGGCAACAGACCTTAGAGCCTCTTCAGCACTTGTTCTTGCAGCTTTAGTCGCTGAAGGTACTACCAATGTTAGACGTATCTATCATCTAGACCGTGGGTATGATGATTTAGAGGGGAAACTCTCTGCACTTGGTGCAAATATTGTGAGAAAGAAAGAATCCCACTAGTTTTCTCTTTGGGTAGAAGTTACTTAACTTCTACTACTTCTACTTCAGCAGGAAATCCTGGGCCTATTGCTTTTTTGATAAGCTTCACTTTTAAAGTCACTATTTCATTTTGTCGTCTCTCCAAATGATATACTTTATAATTATTTATTTTTAATGCCTTGTGTGTCTGAGCATCTTCAATCACCAAATAGGTATGTATAGATGAACCCTTCATAGCTATCCTACCTGTCACATCAGCCGTATCACCTTCTGAACAGGACACAATACTTAACATAGTCAATCCTAATAAAAATATCTTTTTAAACATTCTCTCTCCTATTTGGCTATCAGTGTGGCTTCTGTTTGTCCACTTAAGGTCAAAGAAACAGTAACCGTACCTGTAAGATTATCGCCTACTTTATAATAGTAGTTACCCTGTTTTTCTACTGTACCTGATGTTGTTTGTATGAGTGGTTGGGGGTTGTAATTGAAAAAATTTACAGAACCAATTTCATAGGTCGAATTGCTATACGTATCGAGGGTAAAATCTCCTGTGTTATATGCAGGAGTTCCTGCTGGCAGATTTGCATTGTCCGAAAGCAATACAGCAACACCCCACTCGCTTAGTAAATCATCAAATGTTTTACCTGTACCATTGGCTGCTTGATGCACAGCATCTACAACTGCTTGCTCATCAACAAAGGCATTATGCATAATGTCATGTAAGATTTTAGCTCCACCATAGTTTCGAATAAGAAATGCACCAAAAGCATTGACTTTTGAATAATCAGACAATTGGCTATTCCATTCAGTTAAGGAAAGTGTGTTGTTTCCATTAAAAAGAGGATATCTTCCTAATGTATTTCCTGTACTCCCTGCACTCCCATCAGTATAGGCTACGCCACGTGAGCCTGTATGCTTTATCTTCGTGGCAACTAAATCTTCTGTCGTTTCCGCCAACATCTCATTAATCCATGTATCAGTAGGGTCGCCATTGGGTGTTAGCAGTATTGTTTTTTGGTAAAAATGAATCATATGCTGAAATTCGTGTGCCAAAGTTGATATCATCTCTTTAGGCCAAAAATCATCTATACTCCAGACTCCTATACTGTCACCATTTGCAAATAACACAGCATCAGCATAAAACATGATTCTTTCATTTGAACCACTTACAGAAGTACTAAGAAAATTGTCTTTAGGGTGAAAAAAGCCTAAAACACCACCATTGGTATTGTTATCTTTACTAATATCTGTCAGTAAAATCGTAATTTCATTCGTATCACCAATCATATTAGATATGCCATTCGTGTTACTTCCCCACTCTTCTCCATAAACATTGCTAACCCAATCATACAGATCATTATCTGAACCTGCTTGTAAAAAGGTGGATGCCAGTGCATCCACCATTGCTTGCGTGACACATTTAGATTTACTACAGCCACTACCTGCATCAAAACTATCATCAGAAACCCATATATTGAGTGTTTTTGTTCCAAAAACACTTGAAACATTAGACACTATTTTTCGTGCAGTCGCTGTTGTAGTGTCAGAACCACTATTATCTAATTTAAATACTTTACTCTGCCCTGCCACATCTTCTTGTCTTTTGGGTACCGTGATAATTTTTGCTTCTGCTTGGAAGTTATGAGAAAATAATTGATGAACATTGCGTTTAAAATCCTCCAGATCTTTTAATACACCCGTAGGAGAAGTATTTTTCATATTACTCATGGTTAATACTTTTTTCGCTTCTGACACATTGAATACTTTTGGATTATGCGTAATAGTAGCAGTAGCAGAGGAGGTAGCATCATTACTAAGAAGAACATAAAGCGTTTTAGGCGTATTGCCCATATTGACTGTTGCATTGATACTATTTCCTTTTCCTAGGCTTTCTACATGAGGAGTAGTAGTAATAGTGATGGTTTTATTAATCGTTGTTTCAACAACATCTGTTACCGTAACGATAAGTGTTTGTGCTGATGTATTATTGGAAGTATCTGTAGCTGTAATAACTACTTCATAGCGGTTATCTCCATTAAGATCTGTTGGTACTTCAAAATCAGGAGCAGTACGAAAATCTACTTGCCCAGAAAAACTATTTATTGTAAATTGGGAGCCTTCACTTCCTCCCGATATAGTATAAGAAACAGTTGATGTGTCACTAGCCTGAACTTTCAACACAGAAGTTTGATTCTCCGAGACTGAAACTTGATTACTTGTGACAAAAGAGGGAGCCGTTGTATCAATGCTAGAAGAAGGGGTAGAGCTACTTCCTCCTCCACCACATGCAATGAGAGAAAAAGATGCGATAGTTAAAAGTATCTTTGATTTTGAAAAATTCATAGTTGTCCTTGTAAAATTTATGTACTATAACAAAAAAAAGTCAAATGATTGTGTAAAATTTTAAAATTCATTCCCACCACGTAAAACATCCAACACATTGGTGGCATAGGATCCTTTAGGCAATACAAAAGAGAGTTCATAGTGTGCTTTCTCTTCCACATAGTTCTTTGTAACTTCAGTGACTTGTATCCATGCGTAGCGTCTGGCACCGTTTAGTGGCATCTTTTCTACAAAAGCTGCTTCTAGTAGCCCTGCTGTAGCTGTAGAGAGTTTTGCTTTTTTACCTGGGAGTAAACCTGCAGGGGCGATGTCTTTGGTTTCAAAGCGTCTTGCTTCTTCTGCTAAGTCTTCCACATTAAACACACGTCCATAAGGATAATGCATCATTGTATCACCCTCAACAAGTTTAAAGAAATTGGGTTGATCTTTGGTGCCTTTAAGTGATCCTTCTGGTAGCTCCATCACCTGCTCTGTTTCTGCCTCAGAGAACTTTTCAAGCAGTAAGTTAAGCTCCATACGCTTACTTAGCCAGTTGTTAAAGAGGTAAGACTGGTAAGAACCCATAAGAAATTCTCTGGTCTTTTTATCACGCATTTTCAGAGTACCCTCGATGAGCTTTTTTCCATCTACCCAGTTGTCTCCATCGTTTCCAAAACGCTGGTTACCAAAGTAGTTGGGTACACCATTGGTCTTAATCCACTTTAACACAGAGTCAAGTTTGTCTTTTTGTACGCCAAGTACCTTTTTTAGGCGTATCTTAA
>DRQB01000213.1 GCA_011330645.1 Campylobacterota bacterium
AAGTGTTGCACCTGCTACAGAGTATGCTGTACCTTTAAGGAAGCTTCTTCTACCTTCGATAAAGTTATTGTCTTGTTTCATTGATTTTGTCATAGATATCTCCTCCTTAACTCAAGTTTAGCAATTGTGGAATTTTAAGCCATACATCTTTTGCCATGTATAGTCCTACCAATGCTAAAATAGCTGCTACTCTTAGTAGCGTTTTGTTATCACTCTTCATATTACCAACAGCGATAAAGAATGGAATGATAAATCCAAGTACCATACCAAACCAGAACTCTACATTATATGGACCACCTGAGTGTACAAATGCAAGAGTAGCTTCTGCTTCAGCCGATTTGAATGAGAAGAAATACTCACCCATATACATCATGAAAGAGAAGAATGTTGCAATGGCAAGTACAAGTGCTAAATCACGTCTTGCTTCTTTGCTCCAATTGCCAGATACCAAAATAAGTGCAGATGAACCAGCCATAAACGCTGCCCACATCATTTGCATTACTTCTGCTGGTGCTTGCCATAATTCTCTTGCTGAAGATTCAGCCATAATAATGGCTGTATAAAGTGTTACTGGAATTGCCAAGAAAACAACAAAAGGGAAAATAGCATCATAAAGACCACCTTTTGTACGTCCCCATGCCGTTAATTTACATCCTTTAAATGGTACGCCTGGTAAGTCTTGTCCTATACCTATAAGAAGCATGATTGTAATAAGTAGCAAAAATAGTGATGCCATCCATGCCCCTACAGTAATCGCTGATGTCCAGTGTGGGTGGAAAAAGATATTTACCATTCTATATGGTTGGTGAAGGTCTGTCAGTGTAAACAATAAGAAAATATTGAGGAACACAAATGCTAAAAGTGGCATTATCCATCTTAAATTTGGCATCTCTTCTTTTTTATGTCTATAAATCAAGAATGCACCTACCAAGATGACACCTGTACCTATTGATTTTGCCCACATGTTCAACGTAATCATCCAACCCCAGATAATACCTGGAAGTGCAACGTCGAGTGTTACAACAGCTTGTGTTGCGTGAATTGTATTTTCTACCATCTTAGTGACCTCCTTCTTCTTCGTGAGACTCTGCAGTTGATCTTTCAGAATCCATGAAACTTTTATTGTCTACTTCCTCATGTCCAGTGAATGGTGCCAAGAATCTATCTAAAACACCATGGTTTGGATCTCCAATATGTTTCAGGTGAGTTACATTATTAAATAATCCATACCCTTCAAGTCTTTCATGCGCAAGTGGATCAAGTGTCTGAGTACCTCCACCTACATAAAAGTGTGTTGGATGTGTGTTTTTCTCAGGTTTACGTACTTGTACTGCCCCTTGATGCTCCATAATATATTGAGAGATATGCGAGTTATCATCTTCAATGTCACCAAAGATATTTGCTTGAACTGGACAAACTACCACACATGCTGGCATCATACCAGACTCAATTCTGTGTGCACAGTATGTACATTTGTCTGCTGTGTTTGTTTCAGGATCCATATAGATTGCTCCATAAGGACAGGCCATCATACAACCAGCACATCCAATACATCTAGCACTGTCAACATTGACAATCCCATTTTCTAAATAATGCAATGCAGATACCGGACAAATACGCTCACATGGCGCAGATTCACAGTGGTTACAACGTAATGGTGTAAATGATCTTGATGTATCTGGGAATGTCCCGATATCAATATATTTTACACGTAAACGCCATGTACTAAGTGGTACTTCATTTTCCACTTTACAAGCTACCTCACAACCTTTACAACCCATACATAGGTTAAGGTCAACTAAGAAACCTAATTTCATGCTTCCTCCTTAAATTTAGCTAAACTTATAATAACTATAAGCATCAATTATCCTAATAGAATACTGATTTATGCATAAATCAATATTATTCAACTTTGCTTTAAATCATGGTTATTTAGTCTCATAATATCTATCTTTTTATCGACTTGTTTCAAATAGAACTTTATTCATCAATAAAAGTGATACATAACATTTATAAGACTTTATATTTATTTATTCTGTCAATCCTCTGAGAATATTTTGCATCCCCATTTGTGCATCTTCCAATACTTTTATATCTGCCTTGCTATCAATAGCCATAGCACTCATCCAATTATAAACTGAGGGAAAAGCAATCTCCATTATTGTGTCATCTTTCTTTTTACTTAAATAGAGTGAACATGGCGCAAAAGCCCCCGCTTCAGGTCTTGTTTTTGCAATCGTATAGATAACAGGAAGTTTACAAATAGAATACACTTCATAAAAATCATATGCTTCATATTTTGCCTCTTCAAATTCATCACCTAGATTATTAAAACCTGCTATCACAAATCCATTAGGGGCAAGTTCTCCTTCAAATCCCATTTTAAATTCATCTAATTCATCTGACCACTCCTCCTTATCCATTTCCATACTAAAGTGCGTTACTAGCGCTCCTTTAGCCTCTTGTTCTTTATACTCTGGAGTATGGAATATACCTGTAGGCATTGCTTTTTTGAGTGTTTCTTTAACTAATTTTCGTAATGCTACAAGTGTAGTGTCATCCTTAGATGTCTGCATAATTTTAGCCATTGCTGCTACACCTAGAGATGAAACTGAAATAGTTTTCTCTCCTTTTTTTGTATAGATAGACATACTCATAGGCGCAAATAATCCTACATTAGGATATTTTTTGACTAATTTTAAAACCATATCTGCTTTGTAAAATGTAAACAAATTATAAGTATCAAACTCTGACTCTTTAAACTGTTTAACAAAAGGACCATTCATATCTCTGTTTGCAGAAATAGTGAAACCCGCTTTTTTAAATGCCTCTTCTATACTTTTAGGTGTGATTTTTCCATCACTGTTGTCAGAAGTAATAATCTCTATATCACTACTTTTATTTTGTGTAACTTTTACTTTGTTTACGTCTACGCTAACAGGTTTATCTGCATAAATACTACTCATCATCACTGATATAAATAGCATCACCTTCACTAACAATTTCATTCTTTTTCATTCCTTTTTTTAATGTATTTACTCTGCTGAGTCTTCTATAATAGCTTTCATCGTATTCTGTGCTTTCACAAGCATATCTAAGAGTTTTTTATCTTTGATTGCCAATGTTGATGTAAGATTTTCAATACTTAATGTAACAATCTCTGTCTTATTACTCCCCTTTTTATGATAAATCACCATTGTACATGGTGCAAATGCCCCTGCTTCAGGTTTATTTTTAGAAAGTTCATATATGATTTTCAACTTACACAAAGAGTAAGCATCATAAAACATATAATCTTCTTTTTTCTCTTCTTTAAGCACTTTATTAAAATCAATATAATTTGCTACAACAAATCCACTAGGCTTCATACCACTTTCCATCATCATCATCAAATCACCACGTGCTTCCATAGCATCGGTATCTTCTACTTCAAATGAATATTTTGTATATAAAGGTTTATCTGTACTCACTGCTTCATACGGTAGCATCGTTTCTACTGCTGTTGGTAGTACTTTAGTTATCGTCTCTTTTGTTAATTTTTCAAGCTTAGTAATAAGTGGATCTTTTACTTTTAGTATATTTTGTTGTGCCTGTGCACTCAATAAGGCAATATAAAAATCGTCATCACCTTTTTTCTGATAAGTAGCGATTGAAAAAGGTGTAAAAATACCACTGTGTGCATATTTTGGGACAAGTGCTACAGAAGTTTCAGGGTGGTACACTGACATAAGATTGTAACTGTCAAATGTTGTTTTTTGAAACTGTTTTTGGTAAGGACCATTCATATCTTGATTTTTAGAAACAACATATCCGTTAATGGTCAGCCCATCGGCTAATGTTTGTGCTGTGATTTTATGGTCTTTGTTGGGTACTTTATATAAGAGTATATCTGCATTTCCTGACCATAGTAGGGTATATGAAAGTGCCATAAGTAGAAGTAGTATTTTTTTCATCTGTTATCCTTTGTTTTATAATACAAAGATAGTAGCACTTAAATGTAAAAAAAATGTAAATCTATAATTTAATATAGATGAATCCTTGAAGCTGCCGCTCAATAATTTCTACAATGCCTGCTGTCCCAAAACTAAGATCATCCATGAGCTCTTTTTTCTTTATACCTAGCGTACGTAAGCTATTTTCACATGCTACAAATTCAATATCATAGGTCATTAAAGCTTCAATACGTTTTCGTGTATCTACATCGCTGTCTTTTCGTAGGACTTTGACTCCTTGACTATACACAACAACCACTACCTCTGTATTTTCTGGTCTATAATATTTAATCACATTATTGACAGTACTAATGACATGATTTACTACTTTATTATCAATCGTATCAATAGAAAAAACTATTTTTCTAGGATTGTCTATAGCTGGTTTTGGGGTTGCGAACTCTGTTTCAGCAGATACAAAACTACTGAAACATATACAAAAAATACATAATCTTTTTAATCCAAACATCTTTATCTCCTCTACTATTTATAATTCTTCTTTGCAATAATAGACTCTTTAAGAATATCTAAAAAATCTTCTTTACTCCATGCTCCAGGAATACGTTTTATTTTCACCTTATTTTTATCTTTCTGCGGAAATATAAAAAAGAATGTTGGTGTCATACTTACCCTTAAATCTAAAGGCAAGACATTCTTACTTAAATCTACAGAAACAACAATAAATTCTTTTTTCAATAGATTAACTATATTTTTGTCTATCAAAACTTCTCTATCCATTTTTGCACAATAGCGACAATGCGGTGCGGTTGCCTTGATAATGATAATCTTATTTTCTTTTTTTGCCTGTTCCAGTGCTTTGTCAAAAGAGATATCCTTTACACTTTTCTCTTCATGTATCTTTGCATCATAATCATAAACAAAATTACTAATCGCCTCTATATCTTCAGTACTTAGCTTTCCTTTGAGACTTGGCATAGTCTTAAAAAATTTTCCTATCCTTGGATTAAGAACACTTTTTTGCTTATCTGGATAAATAATATAATCTGCAATAAATGCACTGACTTCCATACGTCGAATATCATCATCAGCCATAGGATCACCTATCTTCTGTTTCATACTATATGAAATCTGACTGATCGTTGGAGCTTTTAAATGTAAAAGTGTATTATTATCCTCAAAAAAGTTTTTTGCTAATTCGTCTGCTGGTACATAGCCCTGATGGCATTTCGCACATATGTGATTGTAAACATCTTCTCCCCTGTCTGCAAATAGAGACAGTGTAGTTGCTACCATAAATACGATACATAAAACCATTTTTTTACCACTTAATATCATTTTTTCTCCTTTGTATGTGCTGTTGCTTCTTTTAAAATCTGAAGAAAATCATCTTTTTTCCATGCTCCAGGCATCTTCATGAAAACTTTTGCATGTTCATCAATAAAAATAAAACTAGGTGTCAATGTTGTTGTTAAACCTAAAGGAAGTTTCGTTGTAGAAATATCAATTTTAACAGAGACAAAATCTTTTTTTAACGCTTCAACTACATCTTTTTCTATTAATACTTCTCTATCCATTTTTCTGCAAAAATGGCACTCCTTACTCATTACTTCAAGCATTATCACTTTATGTTCTTTTTTTGCTTCTTTTAACGCTTGGTCAAAACCTTCATACTTTACACTTTTTGACTTCACTATATTGCTGTCAAAATCATACAAATATTCACCTACCTGTTCAAGCTCATCCTCACTTATTTTTCCTTTTAAGCTTGGCATAGTCTTAAAATGTTGTATGACATCATCTAAACAAACACTCTTATCTTTATCTGGGTACATCACATAGTCACTCATAAAAGCAGTCACTTCCATACGATGTAAATCTTCATCTCCATGACGATCTCCTACTTGTTGTTTCAAACGATAAGAGAGTTGATTAAGTGTGGGGGCTTTCAGCTTAAGAAGTGTGTTATTGTAATCTAGGAAATTCTCTTTGAGTTTTGACATGGATATAAAAGGTATGTGACAAGAAGTACAATACTTTTCAAACAATATTTTACCTTCACTTGCACAAATACTTAGTGTCATTACAAGCATTAATCCCAGTATTTTCACTCTTCATCCTCCATCATCTCTAATTCTTTATAGGCATCTAATACCGTACGTTTATGTAACACATCATAGAGTTTCATTTCTTGATATGCTGGCATGACAATCATTTTTGTAATCTCCTCCATGCCAATATCGTGATCTTGGGCATCTAATATCTCTTTTTTCATTTCTGTCAGATAGGCTTTTAAGCTATGTGTTGCATTTGTATCTGTTTGATATCCATGTCCACCTATAATGACTTTGGCATGATAAGCATCTATCTTTTTTAATGCGTCAAGTGAACCTAAAATAGATCCATCTCTAAGCGAGGTGAGCCTACCGTTAAAAACTAAATCACCAACGAAAAGTACCTTTGACCGTGGTAGATACACAATTAAATCGCCTTTAGTATGTGCGATAGGTTCAAGCTGCTTAATTTCAAATATCTCATTGCCTACCGTCATACTTACATTGCCATCTACTATTGTATCTAATTTGACAATCTTTGTCTTACCATACAATTCTTTTCCAAGTATCCGTTGCATTCTTGTTTCCGTACCAACAACAACATTTTGTTCATACGTCCGTGGACCTATCAACAAAGCACCTTTGCTTTTATAAAAACTATTTCCTTGCCAATGGTCATCATGGTCATGGGTAATAATCACATATTTTACGGGGAGTTTTGCAATTTTTTGCATTTGTACATACGCTTGAGAAGCATAATCATAAGTAGGTCCGCTGTCAATGACAACGAATCCTTCTTTTGTTTGAACAAAACAACTGTTTACGATGTTCCCAGCATTTTGTTTATTAATATTTTCAAGTTTTCCAAAAAAGCAATAAACGTCTCCTGTTATCTTTTTAGGCTTTAAATTATATTCAAAACCAAAGACAGAAGAGAGGATTAGCAGTATAGTTATGAAAATTTTCAACTGCTAACCTTTCTCTCTAGAATTTAAATTGATATTGTAATAATACGGCATTGTCTTGGAAGAAAGCTCCACCTGCATATCCACGGAATACAGTTTTTGCATTTGCATCACCTGCATCTCCACTCGCTAACACATAGTTGACTTGAACACGATGTCTATTTCTACCTCTTCTAGCTTTTCTGTCCATTTTATTGTTTTTAGGATTGATATAGTAGTTAAGACCGATGTATGTATTGGCTGCATCTGCACTGACTGCACCCTTATCTCCTGAACCACCAATATATTTAACTGCAGCTTCAAGTGTATCAGTCAAATAATAGGTACCAGTCAATGCAAGAGTCTGAACATCCCAACCATCTACACCTCTAATATTTTGAACATCATAGTATTCAGCTTTAACATTGGCTCTGTCAAAATGAGAATCAATACCCGCGTTGAATACCTTATAATCTTCTAAAGCAGTGGTTACAATTGTATTTTTCTTCACATCTTTCGCACCATTGGTACCACCTGCTTCTTTAGATACACCATATGAGACTTCTGCATGTAATTCTTGACCCCAGTCAAACATTAAACGCCCCATATATGCTTCTCCATTTCCGGCATTTGCATTAACGACAGCACCTGAACGTCCAGCTTGTCCCGCAAACATCAAGTCATATCCA
This sequence comes from Campylobacterota bacterium, assembly GCA_011330645.1. Taxonomy (GTDB): domain Bacteria; phylum Campylobacterota; class Campylobacteria; order Campylobacterales; family Sulfurovaceae; genus Sulfurovum. The sequence continues at coordinate 7,638 of DRQB01000213.1, forward strand.
AACCCTTTCCACGGTCTTTCATGTCCCATTTCAAGACCATTTACTTTACCATTATTCCCAAAACCAATATCACGACCTGAAACCATAATACCAAAGTCACGTTCAAAGGCTAACTTTTTATCAAATCCACGTTTAATTACATCAAGGTTCCATCCTGGAATAGTGAACCCCATACCTACTGGTGTTTTTATAACCCCCGCTTTAACAACCAAAGCATCATCAAATTTATACGAGATAAAAGCATCTTTAATTAACTCTGGTACACCAATACCATTTTTATTTGAACCATCTTTTGCAAAGTCTAAAAATACTTTGGCTGCAAGTGGTCCTGAGAAATATTTCCATCCTAGACGAATACGATCTGCTTGAAATTTATAATCACCTGTTTTAGTGACACCATCACCAAATCCCACACCAATTTGTGAGAAACCAAAGAATTTATGTTTACTTTTCCATGCTACTTTTGCGGGTGCATCTGTATTTACCATTGGTTCCATTGGCGTGATGTCTCCACCTGCCATTAATGCTGTACTTCCCATAAGTAACGCTGCAGTTACTACACCTAATTTAATTGTTTCCTTGTTCATTACTACCCCTTTTTATTATTGTCTTTACGACTTAATTTTGCTTATGCTATAGTTAGGATGTGATATTACATCACAACCAGTGTGCCCCATCTCCCCAAAAAGAAGAGACTAACAATGTTTTCATACAAAGAGATGGGGCACGGTTTAACTTATGCACATGTTGCACCTTTAACTGGACATCCACAATCCATGTCTAATATTTTCACATTAGATTCTAGTGGAATATCAATAGTCTTTTGTCTACGAATATAATCACTCACCACCTCATAGACAGGTCGAATTGCTTTTTCATCTAAGTTTTCACCTACATTTTGTAAGTTACCACCCCATGATGAAACCCTATAGGTTTTTTTCATATCTATTGGCTTACCTCCTATCATAAAGTCAGAAATACGTTTACCCGATGGTGCAGAAATTTTGATGCTATAACTAGCCCCCGTCATTCTACTCATGTCTCCACCTTGTTGTAACAGTGGATTTGCGTTAAAGACATTATCTGCGATATCTTCTACAAGTTTAGCAATCACTTCTCCTTTTAAGTCAAAAGTATAAACTTCCGGGTAGGTAATCGCTGTCATTTCATAAACATGGTCTTTAAGTATTGGGTCACCTGGAAGTACGGTTGTACCCCATCTGTAGCCTGGGTTAAAGTTAATGTCACACTTCATCTCATCTTGAATCGCCATACCTATGAGTGAATCAAAGGTTGAATAGAAAGTATCTCTTTTGTAAAGTAGACCTTTTGTTGTACCCAACACTTCACCCAGCTCTTTGTCAAATGGCTTATACCATTTAGCAATAAGATCCTCTCCTGCTTTATCAGCAGGAATAAGATGTGAAGCCACAGGGATAAGCTTAAAGTTGTAATCTACCACTTTTTTATCTTTGATATCCAAGTCAAGTCTAGAGATATATTTACCATGACTTCCAGAGATAATAATCACTGTATCGTTTACGATGATAGGCTCTGGGCTAGGATCATGTGTATGTCCACTTAAAATAAAGTCAATACCATTTACCTTTTTAGCAAGCTCTTGGTCTACAGAGAAACCATCATGGCTAAGTACAACAATAGCATCTACTTTTTTCTCTTTACGAAGCATGTTTACATACTCTTGTAAAGACTCGTGACGTAAGGCAAAACTCCAACCTTCGGTAAACTTTTTAGGGTTTGCAGTAGAGGTAAACGGGAACGACTGTCCGATGATACCTATCTTCGCACCACCAATTTCCTGAATGGAATATGGAGGGAAAATAAGCTCTTCAAACTCATCCGAGAAAGGGTCATTATCAATCACATTTTGTGAAATAAACTCACCATTTAGTTTCCCAATAAGTTCATGCACACGCTCTTTACCATACGTAAATTCCCAGTGTCCTACCATCACATCTACACCCAAATAGTTTTGCGCATCGACGATGGCTTCTCCATCGGTTTTAAGTGCTACCGCTGTACCTTGCCATGTGTCTCCAGAGTCAAGAAGAATTACATTCTTTTCTCCTCTCTCTTTTTTCACATGGTCGATAATAGGTTTCATATGTGCAATACCACCCATTTTTCCAAACTTTTTAGCAAGTTCTGCAAAATCATTATGGGTATCAAAGTAAGCATCTAAAGAACCTGGTTGAATACCATAATACTTTTGGAAACTCTCTCCACAAATAAATCCTGGTGTACCCACCAAGTTTTTTGCAGAGATCAAAGTTGATGGTTCTCTCCAATAGAGTGGTTTAATATGCGCATGTAAATCACATATATGAAGGATCGTTGCTTTACCTTTTGGTTCAAAAGAAACCACATCAGAAAAGCTTAATTTTTTAATCTTCTCTTTTGCTGCATCTCCTGCAAAAAGATTGGTTCCTCCGGCAACACCTGCTAAACCAAGTGCTGAAGCTATCTGGAGGAAGTCTCGTCTGTCTATTTCCATAATATCCCCTTATCTCTTTAAACCAGGGATAGCAATTTTTTTCTTTTTATCTGCCCCAAGTTTTGTTACATATACTTCTAATGCAACCATCTCCTTAGAACCGATAGGAATCACTTTAAGCAATGCATTTTTCATACATCCCTGAAATCTTCTTTGTGGCGTTCTAAGACTAGATTTTGTCATACGGTATGCTGGCCATGTACCACCAACTGCTACTTCTCCCAAATCTGGAAGAGGTTGTGTTCTAAGTACCTGTCCCACGATATCAGCAGAGTGACAAGAATTACAAGAAAGCCCTCTTCCTCCACGTGCAGTCATATATGTTTTTTTACCTAGTGCATACGCTGCTTTAATATGCTCATCTGCTTCCACATCTATACCAATAACTTCGTCATTTGCTAAAGATTTAACATAGGCAAGCATAGAGAACATTTTTCCTGATTTAAGTTTTGTTTTCTTTTTACCTTGTTCAACTTCCATGGCTTGAAGTACTTGATCAATCCCTACAACATTCCCAAGTTTTTTAATGTATCTTGGGAATCCTGCAATATATTTTGGTAAATCTTTTTCTGAAACACCTAAGAATTTAGCCAAAGCTTCTTCTCCACCTAGTGATTCTTCTAAAATTTCTCCACCCTCTTCTACATATATATCAGCAGGGTTGTTTTCTAACATCTCTTTATACATTGCTCTATCTGCATCACTCATAGCAAACTGCTCTCCAGCATTAAGCTGAAGCATTGCCATCGTGCTTAGAAAAGCAAGTGATAATATTACTTTTTTCATGACTTATCCTTTTGGCTTAAGTTTTTTACTCTTAGAGTTTTTTTCACCTGTATTATCTGTGTAGTCCACAGTAATTTTTCCTTTACCTGGTACTTTCAAGTTTACAGAGAAGTAAGGGTTTGTTGAAACTGTTTCCCATACTTTCATTGTTGTAAATGGTTTTCCGTCAAGTGAAAAAGTAATATTGTCGATAAAGTGAGCAGGTTTAACTTTACCTGTTTTTTTATCTTTTTTTAGTCCAGTATCCATTGGGTGAATAACAATAAAATCTACTTTTACTGTATCTCCTACTTTAAACTTTTTAGGTTTAATTTTAATCATCGATTTTCTAGCTTCTGCCATTTTAAGTCCTTTAAATATTCAATTTTTTATAACGCTTTTGTCTCTTTTAAAGGTTGAAATCAACCACATCCACCGATAGTTACTTTCACTGGTTTTGCTGCTCTTAAAAAGCTGCCATCACTCATTTCTACAAGGGCGACAACATCTTGTGTTCCACCAAGTTTTACTCTCGTTGCAAAGTATCCTTTTCCATTCATTGGTGTGAGCATTACATCTGCACATCTTGCATTACCATTTTTTGTAGTCAATACATGAATCGCTTTCACATGATCTGCTTCCGTCATAGGAGACTCTACATTTACTTTTACAGGTACTACTGCACCATTTTCTGCAATTTCTGGTACGGTAAGTGATACTTTATCACTATCACTCACTGCTTTACCTCCTGTAATTGCTGAGACTGCAGCATCATAAGTTATTGCATTTCCACCCTTAGGTGCGTCTTTTGCTAAAAGTGCTGAGGGACTTGTAACTGCGGCTACGGCAGTAACTGCACAAATACTTTTTAAAAAATTTCTTCTTTTCATTCTTTTTATCCTTTGGTAATTATTTTTTCTTTTTGTCTGATACAATATATGCGGTGTAATCACAAATCTCTTGTTCATTAAAGAGTCCTGTGGTTAAATTGACAGTCATATGTGTATTTGGATTATCTATACGAGGATCAGCAATCTTTTGATACACAAACTGTGCATCTCTTGCTTTTGTGTCAATAAAATTTTCTTTATAACTTTCAAGTGATGGACCAATATTTCCCGCACCTCTTGCACCTTCTATGTTATGACATGCAACACAGTTACCAAACTGCTTAGGCTTTTTCTTGACTTTGCCATCTTTACCTTTTTTCTCTACAAACTTCACTAGTCCTTCAGGTGCTGGCTTTTTAGCCTTTTTCCCATTGAGGTTATGGAACATATATTTCCCTCTGGCAATGGCTTTAGGGTCATTGAGGTCACAACTCTTTGGCATTGTGTACTCTTTGGCTGCAGGGAACATATCTTTCTCTATCATCTTTGTTGCTTCTGGCATATCATATGCTTTTGTCAAATCTGCAGCAAACAGTGATGCCGATGCTGAAAAAAACAATGTTGTCAAAGCTAAGTGTTTGATTTTTGTATGCATTCATACTCCTTTTTATAGTGTTTCGAGAAGTATCATAACAAGGAAGTGTAAAAAAAGTGTAAAAATAAATAAATAACTATTAAAAAAAATTATTTATTAAAATATATATTTAAAAACTGTACCTTTACGAACTTCTGAAGTAACTGTTAGCTTGACACCTTCTTCATCAATAATTTGTTTGACAATATTCAGACCAATACCAAAGCCTCCTTTGGACTCATTCTCTCTGTAGTAGCGTGAAAATATTTTATCTACATTCTCAATACCAATCCCATAATCTTCTACCATAAATACTATTTTATCCTCTTCTTTATAGAGTGAGATATCTACTTCACTTTGATGATGGCTGTATTTGATAGCATTAGAGATAGTGTTGTCTACAATACGTTGCAGTTTTGTTTTTGAAAAGGTATGTACAATATCATCTTCAAGGTTTGCTTGTAGTTCTATCTCTTTTAAATGGGCAACTTCCTGAAAATAATCCACCCTGTTTTGGATAAACTCTCCCAGATTGATCTCATGATAGGTACGTTTCACCCGTCCCTGTTTTACCAAATAATCCATATCATTATAAATCGTTGCCAAGGTTTTTGAAGCAGCTTTCATCCGTTGAAGATATTTATTGTCTCCATATTTGTTTGCAAAAAGGTCTGCATTAAGATTGATAATACTCAAAGGGGTATTGATTTCATGCATAGAGTCTTTGATGAAGTTATCCAGTTGTGTATTGAGCTTTTCAAAGGGTTTGGAAAAGTTTTTGAGCAATAAAAATGAGAAAGCAAACAGTGACAAAATAATTGCCATAAGCACCAAGGCTGCGAAATAGTATATTTTATTGGCTGTATGCTGCGTGGAGACAAGCAGATAATTGGCACCAAAATAGTACCCTTCTGGTAGCGTATATATGTAATAGTAGTCATTTCTTTTTTTATGAAAGCCCTCCGTAAAAGAGGTGGGTTCAAAGTCAAGTGTAGAAAAGAGGGTTTGGTATTTTGCATCATACAAGGCAGCCTTATAGGCTTTATAGCGTGGGAAGTGGTAGACCTTTTTACTATTATCATACCCTTGCATGGAATGAATAATCTGTTTAGACTGGTTTTGCAGGGACAGCTTTACTTTTGCCTCATCTATCTGCAAAAGTAACACCACATAGACAATCAATGGTGCCATAAGCAACAGCGCCAATATAGCTGTATAGCGCAGTGCATACTTCTTTGCAAAAGCCTCGGTATTAAATATCAATACTGTATCCTACCCCACGTACATTTTTAATAAAATCTTTTTCAAGTTTTTTACGCAAGTTTCCTACCTGTACGCGTATATTGGCGGAGTCAACCCACTCTCCCCAGACCTCTTCCCAAAACATTTCACAACTGACTACAGAACCTCTTTGCTTAATAAGAAGTTCCAAAATTTTTGTTTCTGTTTTTGCCAGGGTAATACCTTTGTTTTCCAACATCAGTTTCATCTTTTTAACATCATAGCTATAGCCATGAGGCAGTTCTATAATCTCTTCATTGGAAGCAAAACACTGTAATTTTACGACTTGTTCCACACGCAGTTTCAACTCTGCCAAATCAAATGGTTTGCGTATATAATCACAGGCACCGCACTCATACCCACGACTCAAATCATCTATATCTGTAAGCGAGGTAATAAAAATTGCTGGTGTTTTATTGCCGTCATTGCGCAGTGTTTCCAACATTTCAAAACCGTTTTTTTCACCAGGCACTTTGACATCCAACAGAAACAGATCAAAACTCTCTTCATAAATAGCATCATAGGCAAGATCTGATTGGGCATAACATTTGACCTCATAGCCAGAATCTTCCAAAAACTCCTGCATACTGAGTGCCAAGACTGTTTCATCTTCCAATATAAGTATTTTCATTCTATTCTACCTACCTTTTTCTCTTTATGTTTTGTCTCCAGGACCATGTCAATCAATTCTTCTTTGCTGTATGTTCTCAAAATAGTCTTGGCTTCTCTTTCCAATTGTACCTTATCTTCTTTTTGTAGTTTTGGTAACAGTTCAACGAGGTCTTTGTCATATTTGTTTCTAAAGCTTCCGTAAGGGTTTTTCCATGCATTAACCACTTGTTGAATGTCCTCATCTGAAAACTGTGAAAAAAAGGAGATACTCTCACTCTCATTTTCAAACTTTCTCAAAGCATCATCAGAGAGTGCCAACATATAGATACCTATCTGCTTGCCCCTACCGTTATACATAGGTTCATTCAAATAAAGGATTTCATCTTCATACACATATCCTTTACTCAGAAAATCATCCCAGTCGAGCATCTCCATTTTAGGCAAAAGCTGCTGGTTAAAGTTTTGATTGGAAATAACATAGTTATGTAAAACAGGAAAATCACGCATCAATGAAGCCTGCTTCAGATACGTGTCATCCATCAGTGCCACAAGTTCTATGCCTTTTTTACGTAATTTGGTAGCAAAGGTATCGATAAACTTAATAACCTCCAAATACCCTAAAATCTTGTATCCACTAAGTATAGGTACGGTTGCTTTAAAGGTTAAAAGCCGTCCTGTCTCCATACCTACTTTGGGTTCCTTGTTTCGCCTGAGTGTTTCCAAATCATCACGAAACCACCATATAGGCATCCCTTCAAACCCTTCACCCCAACTTCGTGCAAAAATAAAAAACTCTGGAGTCAAGACTTGAATACGCAATGATTTTAAGTGGGTATATTTTTTAAAACGCTCAGATATATTTGAAAGGATTTTATAACCCTTGCCTTCATCGTCAGAAATAAGGGCATTTTTTAATTCGCCATCTTCAGAGAGTGCCATGGAAAAAGAGAGCAAATCAACCATCTCATAATCAAGCCCTTCTCTAAAATTCTTAATCACACGGTCACCAAGGGTAATCAAACGATCTTCTTTGTCATTTTGGACAAAGAAAATCACTGAGGCAAACAGTGCAATCAAAACAATAAAAATAACATAAAAAGATACTGTGTTAAAATATTTTTTTACGCCACCACGCTCTTGATGATTCAGCACTGCTTGTCCTTCTACTAATCTAATAGAGCATTATACATTTTCTTTATATAACTTTTACAATTAATCATTATAATCCCAACATGAATCAACAAATAACCCACCTAAAAGCAGAAATCGCCAAACATGTCATAGGGCACACTGACCTGATAGACAAACTACTCATAGGACTTATCTCTGATGGGCATGTCCTCATAGAAGGTGTACCAGGACTTGCCAAGACTACCGCAGTCAATGCCTTAGCCAAAGCAATCGGTCTGGACTTCAAACGGGTACAGTTTACCGCAGACTTGCTCCCAAGTGACATATTGGGGGCAGAGGTCTACCAACCTAAGACGGAAAGTTTTATGCTCAAAAAAGGGCCTATCTTTACCAACCTTCTGCTCTGTGACGAAATCAACAGAGCCTCTGCCAAGGTACAGTCTGCCCTGCTTGAAGTGATGCAGGAAAAACAGGTCACCCTTGCCAATGAGAGTTTTGCACTTGAAGAGCCTTTTTTTGTACTTGCCACACAAAACCCCATCGACCAGGAGGGAACCTACAGCCTCCCAGAGGCACAACTTGACAGGTTTATGATGAAAGTCATCGTAGACTACAACAGTGAAGATGAAGAGTTCGAGATAGCCAAAAAAGCAGCCAACCAAAGTTTTGCACCTATCAATAAGGTACTCTCCCCTGAGGTCATTGGAGAGATTAAAAAACAGGTTAAAGAGATATATGTTGATGATGCGCTGACCACACACATCGTCAAACTCATCTTTGCTACAAGAGACCCCAAAAAATATGGACTCTCCTCCCTTATCCCTCTCATAGAGTACGGTGCCAGTCCCAGAGCAACGATAGACATGCTTAAAGCAGTCAAAGCTTCTGCGTATATACGAGGAAACGATACAGTTACGCCAGTAGATATCGCTTTATGTTTTCATGATGTACTGCGTCACCGCATTGTTCTCTCCTATGATGCAGAGGCAGAGGGACATACAAGCGATGAGGTACTTGATACCATTCTACAAACCTTGGAGATGCCCTAATCCCTATGGAACTACATGACATCTTCCCTGCTGTAGAGATAGTGGAGCACTCCTTCTATCTTTTTCTCTCCCTATTCATAGGGCTTGTGGCTCTTTTGTATCTTGCCTACAAAGTATGGAAAAATAAGCCAAAGGGCCCCGATTATTATCTAAACATTATAGAGTCCGCACTACACAGCGATGCCAAGCAGACTGCCTACAAACTTGAGTACTATGGCAATTATATTGTCAAGACACCCCAGCAACAAGAAGAACTCACCACACTGTTAGAAGCACTAAAACCGTTTAAGTATGTGCCTGACAGCACACTATTTCCAGAAGAGACAGAAGAAAAACTCAAAGCGTTTTTACAGAACATAAGGCAAGAAAATGTTTGAAACTTTTTCTTTAGCCCTGCCCTATGCACTTTTACTCTTACCTCTTTTACTACTGCTGAATCATTTCAAACACAGTGAAAAAGAAGCATTGTATATGCCACATATTTCACACTTGCCCTCAAAGAGCATCAAAAAAAGTACGCTTGATGCTCTGCTTAAATGGTGTATGCTTACCTTTGCCATCTTCGCACTTGCCCAACCTCAGCTCATGAGAGAAGTCCCATTGGTAAAGAAAAAGAGTATCGACATCGTACTCGCACTTGATACCAGCGGTTCTATGAGCCTCTATGGGTTTAACCCCACAGACTACAACCAGACACGCCTTGATGTCGTGCAGGAAGTGGTCTCAACCTTTATACAAAAACGTAAAAATGACCGTATAGGTTTGGTCGTATTTGGTACCTACAGTACCATCGCTTCACCACTGAGTTTTGACAAAGAGGCACAACTACGTATCATAAAAGGATTACACATCGGTGCCTTGGGCAAGAGTACCGCACTGGTGGATGGCATGGTCTCCTCCATTAAGCTACTCAAAGAGAGCAATAGCCCCTCCAAAGTCATCATCGTACTCAGTGATGGAGAGGATTCTTCGAGTAAAGTACCTTTGCCTGTGGCACTGAAATTGCGTGAAAAATATGGTATCAAAATCTATACCATCATTATAGACAAGAGTGCCAGCAACATGATGAGGCTCATTGCCAAAGCCAGCCACACCACACCCTACAACCCCAAAGACAAAAAGGCACTCAAAGCTGTCTACGAACAGATAGACACACTCGAAAAAAGCACCCAAAACTACACAAGCACCCAAATCGCCCAACCCATCTATGGGTATTTTCTGCTCTTCTCTCTGCTTTGTGCCTTTGTATTGCTCATACGCCGTAACGTAAAGGAGGTGTTTTAATGTACTTTCTTTACCCCCTGTTTTTATGGCTACTTATTGTTCCTCTGTTTTTTCTCTTCTATTCGTTCAAAGCACGCAAGCGTGGATTTGAGAAACATTTTTCACCGCAGATGCTCAAAAAACTGACACTGCACAGTAGTATACTCTCTAGCCGCATCAAACAGCACCTTTTTCTACTTGCCTTGGCACTCTTTATCGTAGCATTGGCACGTCCTGTGCAACCACGAGAAAATACACAGACGTCTCTCTCCAAGACCTCTGTCATTGTGGCTGTCGATGCATCCAAGTCCATGCACCAAACAGACATCTACCCTAGCAGGTACCAACTGGCACTGCAAAAACTCAAAGACTTTGTAGCCCAAGCAAAAGGCTTTAACCTAGGCATACTCTTTTACGCCAAAGATGCCTATATGCTCTACCCTCTCAGTCAAGACATTACCGCACTCCATACTCTTGTAAAAGATATCAATA
>DRQB01000214.1 GCA_011330645.1 Campylobacterota bacterium
CTCTAGTCATTGACTATAAAAGTTCTAAAAAATATGGCTTGAAACATCAGAAGCAAGTAGGCTATTATAGAAAAGCGATTGCAGATATTACGGGGAAGAGAACGGAGGGGATGATAATTTACTTGACAAATGAAGGAATTTCTCTTTTAAACTTAAACTAAACTGAATTTAAAAAAATATTAAGGTTAAGTGGGTACAATCCGTCCACAAAAAGAGTTTAGACTCTCATAAAACAAGGATTATCATGAAAATGACAAAGGTACTTAAACCTGCTGAAGTTACACGTGACTGGGTTTTGATCGATGCTGAAGGTAAAACTTTTGGTCGTATCTTAACTGAAGTAGCGACACTTCTTAGAGGTAAACATAAACCATCATTTACACCAAATGTAGACTGTGGTGACTACGTAGTTATCATCAACGCTGAAAAAGCAAAATTTTCAGGAAACAAGTTAGAGCAAAAAGAGTACTTTACTCACTCTGGTTACTTTGGTTCAACTAAAAGTAAAAAACTTGATGACATGCTAGAAAACAAGACTGAAAAACTTTTCAGACTTGCAGTACGTGGTATGCTTCCAAAGACTACTCTTGGTAGAGCAATGCTTAAAAAACTTAAAGTGTATGCAGGTTCTGAACACCCACATACAGCACAAATCAATAAGGAAGCGTAATCATGGCTACATTTTATGCAACAGGAAAAAGAAAAGCGGCTATCGCTAAAGTTTGGATGACTCCAGGTAATGGTGAAATGCTTATCAATGGTAAAACACTTGACCAATGGTTGGGTGGACATGAAACACTTAAAATGAAAGTGAGACTTCCACTAGAGCTTACTAAGCAACTAGACAGCATGAACATTAAAGCAACTACACTTGGTGGTGGTTATGCTGCGCAAGCAGATGCTTTAAAACATGGTATCACTAAAGCGTTGGTAGAGTTCGAACCAACATTTAGAGCTATCTTGAAACCAGAAGGTCTTCTTACTCGTGACTCTAGAGTTGTTGAGCGTAAGAAACCAGGTAAGAAAAAAGCGAGACGTTCTCCACAATTCTCAAAAAGATAGTCGGCACTTTTCGATTATTTTTGCGAAAGTCTCTTTGGAGACTTTTACCTCTTTGCAAGTGTTCTACTCTTGCAAAATTATTTCTCTATTTTTATCACTCCCAACAAACATTAACAAAATCAAAGTATAATCCTTTTATTAATACTAAGGCAATAACTCTATGACAATCTGGAAACACGAAGAAAACAAACCTACACACCGTTTGGTAAAGCTCTATAAAGAAGACCATGGTGAGGGTAAATATATGGGTGATTTGAGTGAAGAAGCCATTAAAGAGATGATTTTAGAGATCAAACCTGATGCAAAGATAGATCAGGCTTTTGGTACCTTGTCATACTTTGGTATGTTACCCTTGTTGGTTACCAAAAAACAAAATAGTTAACTATAGAAAGCAAGCCCAAGCGAATAGTTTGTATAAAAGTTGTACCTAAGATATTTCCTATTTGGCATGAAGTACAGTTACTGTACTTTTTCCCTTCATATTTTGCCACGAAAAAGTAGACGATAATACCAAATAGCATAAAGAGCATTACATAGTTTTCTATACTTTTTAGAATATTAAAGAGTGAGCTTGAAGCAAATAAACCTGCAATTATACCAAGTGTACCAAGAATGAGGGTAAAGGTGAGTATACGTAGAATATTTTTTATAGTTGTTGGTTCAGTAGTGGGACAACTTTCTAACGTAATATTATTTGAACTCTTCTCTAATTTTGTATCTAACAGACGTTTCTCATCTTCATTCATCCGAACCCTAAAGTTGGCACCTAGTAGATAGTCTGTTTTTCTTTGTATTACTACAGCTAACTCATCTTCAGCAGTAAGAAAATGTTGCGTTCCTTGTCTGTCTTCATACATTAGTTTTATTTTTTGATAGCGTTTTGTTTTTCCTGTGAGTCCAGGATAATAGCCAGTACTTTCTGTGGGATTAAGATTTCCCTCTTTGGTAATAATAATAGGGTTAATCATTTCTAAAAAATCATCTTCTTTTCTAATGACAATAACAGCATAAGGGGAACCTATCTGATAGGCAGCCAACCCTTCCATTTTATTTTCAATCATAGTATCTTTAAGGTCTTGAAGCAGTGTAAAAAGTGCTTCATCATAGTGGCGTACCACTCCATCAAAAGCTTGACTTGGTACAGTAGGGTAAGTGATAATCTCTTTAATCATATTTTCTCTTTGAAACGCTTATGTTATTTTTAGGATGTTTAAAAATAGAATAAAAGTTTGGTTGTACCCTAGAGGCTAGGGTACAAGAGGTCTTAGTGACTTTTACTCACTACGATGAGCATTTTGATGTTAATCACCATAAATCTAAAAAATTGCCAGATTTTGCACGTTCTCATTTTACGAGCAAAAGATCCTGGAATCATTGTTAAATTAAATTGGTCACTTTTGGCGAAATTTTCTTCTTCTTTTTTCATAAATATCTCCTTTATTCTATTCTGGGATTAAAGTCCAACCTGGCTTGAGTTTTGCTTTGTAGATGAACATAAAGTGTAAGATATGTTTAATCCAGTGTCCAGCAAGACCAATCTCTCCAAAGGTATAGTCAGTATCTCTACCTGTTCCTGGGTACTTTTCAAAGTCAGGTACAACAGGGTAAACAGTCATAGCTGCTGCTGTACCATCAAATACACCTTTACCAGCACTTGCAACACATGCTGCACCCATTTCTGCCATGGAAGCTTCATGTAAGTGTGCATCTTTACCATTTTTAATCATATCACAAACTGAGTGAGCAACTGCTTTACCGATGATTCCTGCAGGCATACCTGTTCTAGGTGGTGTCGGGTTAATCGGTGTTCCATTTGGTGAACTCATCGGTTTAGAGATAAGGTGTGGTGGTGCAAAGGCAATACCTGCTGCAAAGATGTTGTCAAATGTAGGGTTTTGGTAGGTTCTTGGCCAGTCAGACGCTTTCCAGTTTTCATAAGCACCTGCATCATATTTTGCATCTACTTTCATAAATCCGTTTGGTGCAAAAAGTACATCGGTCATGTCTGAACCGTCTTTGTCATAGGCTTTAAATCCTACACCAGAGAATGGAGGGATAAGCATCGCAAAGTCAAAGGTCTCTTCATGCATAGTACCGTCAAGAAGTTCATATTCGATTTTTCCATCTTCTACTTTAGAAGTATGTGCACCAATAATCCAGTCTACGTTTCTCTCAGCATAGAGTGATTCTGCAAAAAGTTTAGAAGAGACTGCATATCCTCCAACTTTCATGTGAAGCCCACCCATACCAAAGTCTCCAAGGAAAGATTCATTAGAAATCCATTTGATATCTAACATATCTCTGATACCTGCTTTTCTAGCTTCGTGTTCAATATTAAAAATGTACTCAAAAGCAGCACCTTGACAGGTACACATACCATGACCTGTTCCTACGAGGATTTTTTGTCTTTCACCTTTTTTTGCTTTTTCAAATACTTGTTTAAGCTCTAAGTTCGCGTGTACAGCATGATCAGCAGTACATACTGAAACAGTACTTCCCCCTAATTCACCCTTACCATTACCGAGACCTGGTGTGGCATCGAAATTGAGTTTAGGACCCGTCGCATTGACAAGATAGTCGTACTCTAGTTCTTCCGTTTTCCCTACCTCACCTTCTTTAGTAGATTGGATAACGATATATGGTTTGTCGCTTCCTTCTTTACCATTTGGATGAATTTCAGTAGCGAGAGCTTGTCTATAGTCGATACCCGCTTTTGAATAAATAGGAGCAAGAGGAAAGACAACATCTTTCTTCTGCATTTGTCCTACACCTACCCATATATTTGATGGAATCCAGTTCCACTGTGAATTTGGAGTCACCACGACTACTTCGTGTTCATCCCCAAGCCATTTTTTTGCAAATGTCGCTGTCGTGTGTCCAGAGACTCCACCACCCATAATTACCAATCGTGCCATAGCTTTCCTTCTTTTTAAAATTTAGTTCTATTCATTTTAGGCAAAGATGTTTTAAAAAAATATTAAAATTAGTAATATTAATGAGTAATATATCAAAATCTTATGATTGACGCCTTAATAATATAGTTTTTACATACTAGAATGTGGAAAAATATATCAGTTATATTGATGTAATACGGATTAATATACTCCGTATTAGCTCAGACTTACCAAAGTATGCTACTATTTTATCTACTAAGGATTCTGATGAATATTATTGACATTTTTATGACCCCTATACGTGCACTTAAAATGCGTTATGTCCCTCTTCTTCTTATTTATTTTGCCTATGGTTCCAGTGTTTTTGTGGCGATAGCTAAAGATTTTTGGGTGAAAAAAGAATTGGCACTCAGTGCTGAAGATTTGGTTGCATTGGGTGTGTGGCTTACTGTACCATGGACGATTAAAATGATATTTGGACAATTGGTAGATTCTGTGACCATTTTTGGTTCCAATAGAAAAGTTTATGTGTTTATCGGTGCGCTATTGATGGCATTAAGCACAGTGTTATTGATTGGAATTGTTGGAAAACATGTATGGATAGCAGGGTACAGTAAAGAAAGTGTGTATATATTTGCTTCTGTTTTAGGTGTGGTAGGTTTTGTGATGCAAGATGTGGTTGCCGATACGATGACCACTGAGGTGGTAGATAAAACACAATCAGATGATGAGATAAAAAAAGAACTTGCAACCATACAGGTTCTCTCAAGACTATCTCTTGGGCTAGCTATTTTTATTATGGGCTGGTTAGGTGGGGAGTTGGCAGATATATATGATTATGAAACGGTGTTTAAACTCTCTTTATTTATTCCTATTTTGTCTATTGTCGGGGTTTTGGTTGTAAAGCTCAATCCTGTTGAAAGTAGTCCTTTAAATAAACAAGTCCTGTTTGGGGGGATGCTCTTTGCTGTTTTTGTGGTACTTATAGGATACAATGAGGTACCATACTCACAAGAGATAGTTTTTGTAGTTTCTTTAGCTGTGGTTCTTTATCTTTTAAGTACATTGATAGAAGATTTAGACCCAAGTACTATCAAACATATCAAGATGGCAATGATTGTTATCTTCGTTTATAGAGCGATGCCTTCTGTCGGTCCAGCTTTACAATGGTGGGAGATAGATGTACTGAAGTTTGATGAAGCTTTTTTCGCAAAACTTTCTATGATTGGAGGAGGAATTGCCCTAGCTGGGATGTGGTTTGCTGCAAAATTTATTGTTGATAGATCTATAGGTAAAGTACTTATTTTTCTTACTATTATTAGTACGATATTGTCTTTGCCTATTTTGGCAATGTATTATCATTTACATACATTATTAGGGATTGATGCCCGTACTATTGCTTTGGTTGATACAGCCTTGGCTTCTCCTTTTGATTATATTGCCGGAGTATTGATGTTAACTTTGGTAGCTATTTATGCGCCTGAGGGTAAAAAGGGTACATGGTTTGCATTGATGGCATCACTCATGAATATTGCATTAAGTGCTTCAGGACTTTTTAGTAAATATTTGAACAAAGTTTTTTTACTTACAAGAGAAATAAAAGAGAAAGGTGTGGTAGTCACACCTGCCAATTATGATGATTTGGGTATATTACTTTGGATTGTCATAGGGGTGGGATTTATTGTTCCCATTGTAACTATATGGTTATTTAATCCTGATCCCAAAACACATAAAGAGAAATAATGATAATACTTTTTGATTTAGACGGAACTTTGATTGATTCAACTGAAGCAATCCTTGAAAGTTTTATGGTTGCTTTCCAAACATTTGATACCACTGTACCTTCTGATGAGGCAATAAAAGCACAAATTGGACATCCTCTTGATGCAATGTTCTTAACACTTGGTGTAGAAAAAAGTAAGGTCTGGAACTATGTAGATGCCTATAAAATGCATTATAGAAAAATATCTTGTGCAAAAACAATTTTACTCCCTGATGCGAGAGAAGCCGTGATGTTAGCACGTAAGTATGCAACCTTAGGTGTGGTGACAACAAAAACAGCAAAATATTCCATAGAATTGCTGGAACATATGGGACTAATGCAATATTTTGATGTATTGATAGGAAGAGAAGATGTAGAGCATCCTAAGCCACATCCTGAGCCCATCATTAAAGCTTTATCGAAGTTACAACGTGATACAACTAAGTATTGGATGATAGGTGATACACCGATGGACTTATTGGCAGCAAAAGCTGCTAACATAAACAGTGTAGCCGTGACGTGTGGCTACGCAGATGAAGATACCTTATGTCAATATACTGATAACGTATCTCAAACAGCATTAGAAGCTGTGAAGTTTATCACCGTATCATAAGTATACGTTAAAAAAATTGTAATTTCAAGCACAATTTAAG
>DRQB01000215.1 GCA_011330645.1 Campylobacterota bacterium
CTGTCTTTGATACGGTCTTCTTGTGTCTCTTTGGAGATATTCAAATAAAACTTAAAAAAGAGGATACCATCATCGACCAACATCTCTTCTACACCATTGACCTGCTTGTAAAAATGATCATGCTGTGCCTGTGTACAAAAGCCAAAAACCTGTTCAATGCCAGCTCTGTTATACCAGCTTCTGTCAAAAAAGACTATCTCTCCAGCGTTGGGTATCTGTTTTAAGTGACGTTGAAAGTACCACTGTCCAAGCTCTTTTGAGTTAGGTTTTGGAAGTGCGACAGAGCGTGCTTCTCTAGGATTTAGGTAGGCATTGAACTCTTTAATGGTGGAGCTTTTCCCTGCTGTGTCCATCCCTTCAAAAATAACAAGCAGACGCTTATCATTGTCAATGACCCACTTCTGAAGCTTTACCAGCTCATACTGCAGTTTTAAAGACTCATCTTTATAAAAATCATTTTCTATTTTACCTGATTTTCTAAAGACTTTTGAAGGTTTCTCTCTATACTCTGCCAATGCTTTTGTATAAACAATTTTTTGCATTATGCTTTACCTTGTGTATCTTTTTTTTGTTTCATCGCCTGTGCAAAGCGCTCTTCATTTTCAAGCTTCATCAACAAGCGTGCATTGGTCGTGCGGTGCTTTGTATTTTCTTCCAGTATTGCTTCAAAACGTTCTTTCAAGTTCTCATGTTCTGCATTTAACGCCAAGCGCATTCCCTCTGTAGCCTCAAATTTTGCTTTGATTTGACTCAACTCTTTTTCATTTTCATTAAATTTATTTTGCAAATCGAGATACGCTTCATTTGCTGTTTTAAGTGTAGCTTTTGTCTCGTCAAATTGTGCGAGTTCCTGCTGACTTTTAGCATCTTTTATTTTGTATTCTTGTAGCTCTTTTTCTATATTAGTGATATGTTCTGATTTCTCTTTAGTTTCAAATAAAAGGTTTTTAAATCTATCTTTATATACCTTCACACGCATAGCAGAGACTACCACTACCAACACAATAGCAAGCAGTACGGCAATAGCAATCCCTCCTATAAGCATCAATGTCGAATCATTCTGTATCGCTGCGAGTGTCTCTTGCATCTTAGCCTCTTATCATGTCATAGTCTTTAGGTACTTTACAAGTCATCACATTCGGACTTAAGTTTCCTTTGCCATATTTTACTTTTTTAAAAACGATTTGCACCTTATTGTCCAAATCATCAAAATAGGCAATACTCTGTAATCTTTTTTTCTTATCTACTTGTATCGTATAATTTTTATTTTCATACTTTGCTAGATATATGTTTTTACTATGTGGTTTTGCTTTTTGAAGTATCTTTGTAAAGTTAAATCCTTTGTTTATAAGGTAATTTGACACTTGTTCCAAATCATGATCCACAACAGTAAGTTCCTGTCCGTTGGTACATACTTCTTTTTTGGTGGGCTTGGTATATGCCCATTTAAGCAATGTTTTGTTTGAAAAACGCACATTGCCACTGTAGTGAATTACCTTATTTTTAGGATTGGTTATTTTTTGTGTAAAATCTGCTTGAAAATTTTCTGGAAGTATAATAGCTGCAGCCTGTGCATAAAATCCAAAAGTTATAATAAATAGTAATGTTCGCATTCTTTTCCTTTAAGTCATAAAAATATACCAAAAACTCACTTGGTATGGGGTTAGTATGACTTAAAATTGTGGAATGTTGGTGTATGTCAAAACAGAGTTCTTATCCCTAACGAAATATTAATCACTATTTAGATAAAATAATCACCATTATAATACTAGGTTAAATTCATATGATAAAAAGTATCCTCAAAGTTTTTGGCACACAAAATGACAAAATCGTTAAAAGCTATCTCAAAAAAGTCCAACCCATCAATGCGCTTGAAAGTAAATATGAAGCCATGGATGATGATGCTCTCAAAGCGGCATTTGAAACACTCAAATCTGCTGTAAGAGAAGGAGAGAAGTCTATAGATGATGTACTCTATGACTCTTTTGCTATCACCAGAGAAGCGGCAAAACGTACACTGGGTATGAGACACTATGATGTACAGATGGTTGGGGGTATGGTACTTAACGATGGAAACATCGCAGAGATGAAAACAGGGGAAGGTAAAACCCTTGTAGCAACCCTTGCAGTTGTACTTAACGCTATGAATGGCAAAGGTGTACACGTTGTTACCGTGAATGACTATCTTGCTAGCAGAGACAGTGAAGAGATGCGTCCACTTTATGAGTTTTTAGGCTATACAGTAGGGGCTATCACTGCTGATGTCGATGATGATATGAATCGAAAAGCACAATATGATGCTGACATCACGTATGGAACCAATAACGAATATGGTTTTGATTATCTCCGTGACAACATGAAAGTACGTGCAGAAGAGAAAGTACAAAGAGCCCATCATTATGCCATTGTGGATGAAGTGGATTCTATTCTTATCGATGAAGCGCGAACACCATTGATTATCTCTGGTCCGACACAACGTGACCATAATCACTATGCAAAAGCAGACGCTATTGCTAAACAAATGATACGTGGTGAAAAAGTAGAAACCAAAGCAGGTGAGCCAGAGCAAACCACCGGTGACTTTACGGTTGATGAGAAAAACAGAACCATCATTATGACAGAAGATGGACTACAAAAAGCCCAAGACCTTTTTGAAGTTGAAAACCTCTATTCTCTGGAAAATGCAGTACTTTCACACCACTTGGACCAAGCACTTAAAGCACATTATATTTTTGAAAAAGATGTTGATTATGTGGTACAGAACAATGAAATCATCATCGTAGATGAATTTACAGGAAGACTAAGTGAGGGGCGTAGATACTCAGAAGGATTACACCAAGCCTTAGAAGCCAAAGAAGGGGTAGAAATACAAGAAGAGTCTCAAACTCTTGCTGAGATTACCTACCAGAACTACTTTAGACTCTATGAAAAACTTGCAGGTATGACAGGTACTGCACAAACTGAGGCTACTGAGTTTTCACAAATTTATAACTTGGATGTTATTTCCATCCCTACCAACCTACCTATTGCCAGAGATGATAAAAACGACCTTATCTACAATACAGAACGTGAAAAAATGGATGCTGTGGTAAAACGTGTCAAAGAACTTCATGCAAAAGGACAACCTGTACTTATAGGTACTGCGTCCATCGAAAAATCTGAAATGATTGATGAAAGACTTAAAAAAGAAAAAATTCCTCACAATATGCTCAATGCAAAAAACCATGCCCAAGAAGCTGAAATCATCATGAATGCTGGACAAAAAGGTGCTGTTACTGTGGCTACAAACATGGCAGGACGTGGGGTAGACATTAAGATAGATGATGAAGTAAGAGCACTAGGTGGGCTTATGATACTAGGAACAGAAAGACACGAAAGTAGACGTATAGACAACCAACTTCGTGGGCGTTCCGGTCGTCAAGGTGACCCAGGAGAAAGTCAATTTTTCTTAAGTCTTGATGATAACCTACTTCGTATCTTTGGTGGAGATAAAATTAGAAATATCATGAACCGTCTTGGTGTTGAAGATGGTGAATATATCGACTCTAAAATCGTGACACGTTCGGTTGAAAAAGCACAGAAAAAAGTGGAGAACCAACACTATGAGTCACGTAAACATATCTTAGAATATGATGATGTAGCAAACCATCAACGTAAAGCTATCTATGCCTTTAGAAACCAACTGCTTGACCCTGAATTTGACATTGATGCAAAAATCAAAGAAAACCGCGAAGAGTACATCGCGCATCTCCTAGCTGAAGCAGAGATGTATGAAGGGATGCCAACAGAAGACTATGATGTGGACAAACTCGCAGCACTCATCCAAGAAGAATTGCATATAGAAGTGAATCCAGCAGAGTTCAAAGACAAAGAAGTGGAAGAGATGACTACCATGATACGTGATATGATGGAAAATCTCTATGAAGCAAAAATGTCTCAACTAGACCCTGAACAACGTCAAGAAATAGAACGTATTTTGTATCTTCAGGTACTTGACCCACAGTGGAGAGACCATCTTTATGAAATGGATGTTCTCAAAACGGGTATAGGGCTAAGAGGCTATAATCAAAAAGACCCACTTACAGAGTATAAACAAGACTCATATAAACTCTTTACTGACCTTGTCACACGTATCAAACTAGAAGCAGTCAAAGTACTGCATCTTGTACAATTTGACTTTAGTTCCCAAGAGGAAGAAGAAGCAGCCATAGAGCAGATTAAAGAAGATTTAGAAAGTGATATTTCTGAAATCTCTCTCAATCAATCGTATGAAGAAGGTGTGGCTGCAGAAGATTCCAGTAAACTTAAACCTATTACAGCAGAGAAAAAACCAAAAAGAAATGAGCCATGTCCTTGTGGTTCTGGTAAAAAATATAAAAACTGTTGTGGACAAAGTGGTCCTAAAAAAGGACTGTTGGCATAATGGGCAAAACCATTACTTCGCCTAATAAGCAATTTATCAGGCGTATTATCAAGCACTATCTAAAATATGATAAAGAAAACCCTTTTATCTTTATCTCGGCGATGCTTGCTTTTTTAGGTATTGCTACAGGAGTTATGGTACTTATGCTTGCCATGGGTATCATGAACGGGACACAAGAAGAGTTTACGAAAAAACTCTTTGTGATGAATTATCCACTTACCATCCTTCCTATAGAAGAAAATGCCGTCAATGACACACTCATTGAAAAACTCAAGCAAAAGTTCCCCCATCTTCAATTTTCCCCTTACTATACGACACAAGTCATATCTAAAAATGATGGTGCGGTACAGGGTTCTTTACTCTATGGAGTGGATTTTGAAAAAGAATCACGTATCAATAACATTTTTCAAAAAGCCAAAGGCAATTCAAAAAGTAAATTTCGAATTGTCATAGGGGAAGGTCTTTCCTTTGAAATGAATGCACCCAAAGGCGACAAGGTAACACTCTACTTCTCCGAACAGCAAGCTGTAGGATTTGGAACCATGCCCTTACAAAAACGTTTTCTGGTTGATGGTGTCTTTAAATCTGGACTTAAAGCTTATGACAAAGCCATTATGTATACAAGTCTCGAAGCCTTTGAAAAGCTACTCAAACGTAAAGAAGGTATGTATGATGGTCTTCACATCTATACGAAAAAACCTCTTGATGAAATAGATGCTATCAAAGCCCTACTGCCAGAAAATGTCGTGATAGAAGGTTGGTGGCAGCAAAATGGAAACTTCTTTTCTGCGATGCAAATGGAAAAGAAGGCACTCTTTTTGGTTTTATTGCTTATCATTCTAGTGGCCTCTTTAAATATTATTTCATCCCTACTTATGACAGTTATGAGCCGGAGGAGTGAAATTGCGCTCATGCGTACGCTAGGGGCCACAAAAAGAGAAATAAAAGCGATATTCTTTCAATTGGGTGTGATAATTGGTTCTGCAGGTATTCTTGCAGGTACACTATTGGGAGCTTTTGGTATATGGGTACTGACAACTTTTGATATCATTTCCATGCCTGCAGATGTGTATGGAACATCAAGACTGCCTGTAGATTTGACCCTAAGTGATTTTTCTTTGATTATTATTGGTACAAGTATTATTATCTTGCTGTCTGCACTTTATCCTGCAAAAAAAGCTTCGCAGACTGACCCATTAACAGTTTTAAGAAATGAATAAATATCATAATTTTTAATATTATGACATTTTTATGACATTTTTCAGTTATACTCCATTTCGTATATTTAGAAACAAGGAAAAAGAATGACAAAAGCAGAAATACTCCAAGAGATTACAAAAGCTAAAATCGCCCATAAACGCTGGGTCAAACGTGCTGACCATCTCATCTCAGGGTTACCTGTAGATCAAGAATTTATTCCTCTAGATGCAACGATTTGTGGATTTGGTAAATGGCTTTATAGTCAAGGTTCAGAATTACGTGTAATAGATGCAACACGTTATATTATTGATGAGATAGAACATCACCATGATGAACTTCATGCTATTTATGGGGAGATTTATAAACTCTACTTTATCCTACCCCAAAACAGAAGTTTATTAAATAAAGTATTCACATTCAATAGTAAAAAAGTATCTAAAAAAGAACGCGAGCAGGCAAAGTTATATTTCAAACAACTTGTGTACGCCTCTGATGAACTTTTAAATTTACTTGATAAACTCGAAGCAGCGAGTGCACACATTACCTACGAACAACTTATAACAAGTAACTAAGCTAATAGCTAGTCACTTTATTTAATTAAAAATATCCAAAACATCATTCCCTTTATCAAAAGCATCAAAGATGGAAGGTTCTCTTTCATCTTTATCATCAAATATATTGAAAGGTGAATCGTCAAACATTTCAAACATACCGTTGTATATTTTAGAACTTTTATACATCACACCGGACATAAACTCTGTTGATTCTCCTGTATTTTTAAACCCTCTGTAAAATGTAGTTCCCGTGTCTTTGACATCCCCCAAAACAGTGTCACCCAAAATGGTTGAACCAAAAACTTTTTTCTCTTTTTTCTTATTGAGTCCAAACACAGAGGGCAAACCATAACTTTCCCCTTTTTCTAGTGAAATCATGTCTGCCATATCACCCATGATACCCCCATCAAAAAAAGAATTATCCTGCTTCACTTTTTCTAGTCCAGTCACTTCTTTCATTGCCGTCACTGCATTCCCTATGATTGAACTACTTTTTTTAGGTTTATCATCCTTTATACCTATGGTGCTTTTGACGCCACTCACAACATCATCAATCATAGAACTTTCTTCTACTGTCTCTTTTTTTACCCCAACTCCTTTTTTTACACTGTCTACCACAGTATCTAAAAAAGACTCTTTCTCCTGTTGCCCTCCAGAAGTGACACTTAATGTACCTACTGTCTTTACTTCAGGAATACTTTCTTCTTCATCTGATAAAGTTGATTTTACAACATTTGCAACACTATCCATAAAATCTGCATAGAGTCCTGTACCCAAAATACATGCCATTAAAATTATTTTCACCATATCATTTACCTTTATTTTCTCATTATACACTAGATTGCTATTTATTGATAATATGTGCAGGAGATTCTAATGTTCTTTTAATAATTTGAAGAGGCAAAGAAAGTATATCCTGTGCCGCAGATGTCACAACTTTAGGCTTGTTTAACGTTCCAGTGATTTTTAATCCTACAGTCATACTTTTATCTTTCCCCATCAATATATATCCAAGTAAAGGCAGATTACCCACAAACTTACCTAATTCACGGGCTGTCTGTATCGCAAGTTTCATATTGATTGTCTTTTTCTTCAAATTCAATTCCCCTTTACCTACTATCGTTGCAGAGCGCCCCTTGATAAAAACAGAATCAAAGATGATTCTATCTCCTATCATTCTGTATTCTACCACTCCCTGATCAATTTTAAAACCTTTTTCTGAAAAGCCAGGGTTACTTAATGTTGCTAAGGCAGGAATGGCATTGAGTAGAGCAAGTGTATTATTGTATGCTTTAAAATCGCTCATAATACCTCCCTCAACAATAATTTGTCCTTTCATAACGCCATCGGGGTTACCTGACTTTTTTAAAGTGTATCTTCCTTTTTTTAATCCTTTAAATCCTATGAGAGGATGTAACATTTTATCTTTTATCCGTAATGCTTTTAAAGAAAATATCTTTCCTTTTTTAGAAAACTGAACAATATCTCCCCCCAAACTTCCTGATGCCTTAATATTGTCTTTTGGTGATATTTCTATATCATAACTGTCTGTCACTAAAGTATATTTTTTATAACGTATCTTTGAGTTCTTACCAAGAATAACCAATTTGCTATGTTTCGTACTCTTTTTTCCTGTTTGTTTTCGTGCATCTAAAAATTTCTTCAAATCAATATTGAGGTTCTTAAGTTTAATACGTGATTTAGTTGCATTATAATACAAGCGTTTTCCAAATGCATAAAAAACTAAATCTCCCTTCGTAACCTTTCCACTCACAGGTACTTTTGTATAGCATCGTGCATTTTTTTCATACAAGAAACATGATTTTCTTCGTAATTCACCTGTAAAAGTATAATTTTCACCCTGTTTCACAATATTGAGATTTCCACCTTCTATTTTCAACGCAATATTTCTCAAATACGGTTTTATTTTTTCAATTTTTGTGATATTAATGCGCACATTTTTTATGTTATTCGTAATTTTCAATGCCAATGAAGGAACATGAATCTGTAAATTTTTACTGTAGTCTAAAGTCAGTGGTAACATTTTATTTTTAAGTACAATAAACTTCTTTTTATCCCCTATACTTATCTGCTTGGCATTTAACATTAAGTCTGCTTTTTTCTTTTTAAGATTTATCTTCCCCTTGAGCGTTCCTTCGTACCAACTTTCTTTGATATGGACATTATTCAAAGTAACGATACCTTTTGCATAGTATCCCTTACCTCCAAGTACAGGCAATTGCGTTTTTCCTATTTTTACCTCACCTTTTTTCAATGTCACTGAAACTTTAATACTCTCTTTTTCTTGATTGTTAAAGGTTACTTTCCCTTTCTGTAAAGGTAGTTTCACTTTTTTATACCAAATATCTCCCTGTTTCAAATCAACCATTACCCGTACACTGTTTTTCTTTTTCTTTGCATATTTTCCCAAAGGAATGTCCATTTTAAAATCCACATCAACAGGAGCACCTTTATATTTTACGGGGATATTTACATCATAGGATTTCAATATTTTCTGCAACTCATTATCGATAGGAGTGAGCATATGTAAATCTAATTTGAGTAGTGTTTTGTCTTCTCCCAAGCCGGTAATAGCAACTTTAGACCCCTTTAATGTTCTCTTTTTATACACGGGGTCTCCCAACTCAAAATAGAGTGCCTTATGTTTATAAGTCAGCTTAAGGTTTTTTGCCAAAACAGGGTCTAACGTTTTTTGATAATAAATTTTTACACCATCAAAAAGCATCTCTCCCTGCAAAGCATCAAAATCCATTTTAAACCCATTTTTGGTGATATAACCTTTTCCTTCAAGCGTGTTCAATTGATATTTTTTTGCCTGTACCCTATCAACAATCCAAGCTTTAACGCCTTCTTGCAAATGAAAAGTCTCAATCACTGTTTTTAAATCTGTAAATTCTGTACTGGAGAGTTTAAAACCAATTTCATCTCCTCGTTTATCAGCTATAAAACTACCTTGAATATTGTAGGCATCAAAATCACCTTCAGTACTTAGTCTGCTATCTATTAAATCATAACTCAAATTTCCCTTTATAGTGATATCTTGTTTTTTAAGATATAACAAAGAGACATTTGCAGTCAAAGTCTGTCCCGCACGGTGGATATTACCAGCAATCTCGTAATCATCACTCGTTATATATAAGATATCATCTGTGAAAATAACATTAAGATGGTTATTTTCAAAAGTAACATTTTTTAAATCTATATAGTCAAAAAAAGTAAAGAGA
This sequence comes from Campylobacterota bacterium, assembly GCA_011330645.1. Classification (GTDB taxonomy): domain Bacteria; phylum Campylobacterota; class Campylobacteria; order Campylobacterales; family Sulfurovaceae; genus Sulfurovum. The sequence continues at coordinate 9,423 of DRQB01000215.1, forward strand.
TATTTAATCGTGTCAAATGTTTTATCAACATTTTTAAAAGAGGGTTTTGCTTTACTTTTTGGTATGACCACATTATCAGCAATAAGGGTAAGCTTTTTACCCAGTTTAAGATATAATCCTTCAACTTTATATTGACCTAATACAAGAGAATCCACTTGGATTCCTGTTTTGATCCAGAAAAAGAGAGCAATGAAAATTACTATGAAAAATATCAATGTATTTCGTAATAGCACATGGATAGCATGGGCAGAAAACATTGCACTGGCTTTTATCATCTCTCTTGCCTTCTATAGTATTTTACCTGTCAATACCCACTTTCCTACAGAAAAAAAACTCTCTATTTCCAAAGGTGCTACAGCTAGAAGTATTATATCACAGCTAAACACAAGTGGTTATGATGTTGGTTTTATAGATGCACTTATTCTCTCCAAAATGGGTAATATGTGTCAAGGCGAAGTTAGATTTAAAACACCTATGCTCAATCGTATTGACTTTTTATACCAACTCACACAAGCCAAGATACCTCTTTTTAAAATTATGCTCATTCCAGGAGAAACAAAAGAGATATTTTTAAGCCAAGTGGCAAACAAACTTGACATCAATACAAGTAAACTTCTCAATGCATATAATCTTTATGCCAAGTACCCTGAAGCAGGTATTTTTGCAGATACCTATCTTGTACCAAAGAAAATGAATGAAAGTAAACTTATCAAGTTTTTAGTCTCAAGTTCAGAAAAAAGATATCAAAATATTTCCACAAAAATATATGGAGATTACAATCAAACACAATGGCACAAAATACTTACGATTGCCTCCATTATACAAAAAGAAGCTGCCAATAAAAAAGAGATGCCACTTGTCTCTTCTGTTATTTATAACCGCCTAAAAAAACATATGCGGTTACAAATGGATGGTACACTGAATTATGGAAAATATTCACATATAAAAGTGACACCCCAACGTATTCAAACAGATAGGAGTTCTTTTAACACCTATAAGCATAAAGGCTTACCTGACTCTCCCATTGGTTCTGTAGGTATTCACGCGATACAAGCTGCACTACATCCTGCAAAAACAAATTATCTTTACTTCATGCGTAACAAAAAAGGAGTACACGACTTTAGTGATAACTTTAAAAAACATCGTAGAAATATTATGAAAGTTAAAACCAAATAAGTTGTACTATATTGAGTAGCAACATAGAGATAAACCCTACTTTATAAACCATCTTTTCATTTCGTTCTATAAACGATGTACTTTTATCAAAGTAGGGTTTTACCTTCATTGGGTTGGTTATTTCATACTGCATCTCTGAGTAGTTGTGATACCTTTTATCTGTGTCTGTCTCCAACGCTCTTAAAATAACAGACTCTAACCATTTTGGTATCTTAGGGTTTAGTTTACTTGGCTCTTTTATCTTCTTTTCAAAGCTAGGAGTTTGAAATGGTTCTATCTCTCCAAAAGGATACTTTTGTGTCAGTGCTTCATAGAGTGTCACCCCTATGGCATAGACTTCTGTCTGCTCATTGACAGGTGCCTGTTTAAATCTCTCAGGGGCTAAGTAACTGGGTGTTCCTGCACGTGTGACATTAGAGTATGCTTCCGTAATACTTCCAAAGTCCACCATTTTAAATACAAGTTTACCTTTACGCTCAGTGATGATGATATTTTCAGGTTTAATATCTCCATGCACAAGGTCAAGTCGTATAAGAAACTGTGACATTTTGAGTAAAAATACTGAAAGTTCTACAGACATATCAACAGAAAGAGGTTTTTTCTGAGTAAATTCTTTTAGAGTCTTTCCCTCAACAAATGACATGATATAATAACGATGTGTACGGTTTTTAGGCACCACAGCCTTAGGGAAAAAACCAGCTTTAAGTCGCTTTGCCATCCATACTTCTTTGACAAATAAATCAAGCATCACCTCATCTTCTAACGCTTCATAAGGTACGAACTTTATGACATATTTTAGACCTCTTTTTTCACACAACCAAGTACGATTGTTTTGAATGAGTGGCTTGAGGAGTCTATAGCCATCTATTTCATCCCCTGCTTTGTAGGTCTCTTGTACTATCAAATCAGATTGTTTAAACTTGAGTCTAGGGTCAAGCTCTTTTATCTCCAATACTACTGCTGTAGTATCATCTGGCAAATTATCATTATGTTTTTTAGAAGCTTTTTTTACTAAAAAAGAAGCTCCCATCGTTATACCTGAAGCTATCTCTTCTTGATCGAGTTCATTATACAAACCATCAGAACAAAGAAGTATTTTGTCACCTGATTGTAGATTATTTTCAAAATAATATGGTGCAACAAATGCCTCCATGCCCATGGCAGAAGTCAAGACATTTTCCATGCCCTCTTCTTCCATGGCATGGTCTATGGAAAGTTGTGCAAACTGTCCATTGCGATGTAAGTAGATACGACTGTCTCCCACATTGGCACCATAGAGTCTATCTCCTTCTATCACCACCAGTGTTAAAGTAGTGACCAACTCCTCACGTTCATAGTCCTCCATCGACTCCATATAAAGTACACGGTTAATATTCTCAATAAAATGTTTAATAGATTTTTCCATAGACCAAGATTTGGGTCTATTTTTCAGAGATTGTACAAGAAAGTGACATGTTCTTTTTGCAGCTTCCGCCCCTTGCATTGCAGAACCTACCCCATCACACACCACAGCTACAGTGATGTTTTCCATCACCTTCACTTCAAAAAAGTCATCTCCTTTGAGCTCTTTGCCTTTAGCGAGTGTCAGACCTGAGGTTTCTATGTTTTGTTTGGACATAAAGTTTGCCTTTAATGTTCTAAATTATATGATAACTTAGTACTTTTAAGAAATTTGAGCTTAGCTACTGCCAAGTGGATTTCTTGGAAGTGCTAGAAACGCAATAATGCATACAAGTTTTATGATTATTATATCATACCGCCAGACTGTACACCCCACGTCGTTCTCCATCTTGTTTTTACCAAAGAGATAGCAGCAATCGCGAGTAATACAAGTCCTGCGAAGATAAAGAATCCCATAGCGTAACTGTCAAAGGTGCCTTTCGCCCATCCAAGAGTCTTCACAAGGAAAGTACCCCCAATACCACCAGCAGCACCAATAAGCCCAGTCATGATACCAATATCTTTACCAAATCTTTGAGGTACAAGCTGGAACACTGCACCATTTGCCATACCAAGACTTGCCATAATGACAAAAAGCACAGCAATTGCTACCCAGAATGGAAGATGTATAAGACCACTTAAAGAAACCAGTATCAATACAATACCAAAGAAGATGTAGAGTGCTTTAATACCACCCATTTTATCGGCAATGCCTCCACCTACAGGACGGAGTATGGCTCCTGCAAAAATAGTCAGTGCCCCAAAGTATCCTGCGATGACTTTTACATTGGGTTCATTAAATACATCCAGTCCAAAAGCTGACATATCTGCTTGATAGGTATTCATCAAATAGACTTTCATATAGTTGGCAAATCCTACAAAACCACCAAAACTTACAGCATAAAAGAGCATAAACCACCAAGAGTCTCTGTCTTTAAGCAGTTTCCAGTAATCGACAAGTTTTTTTGGTCGTGCTTTATACACAGAAGCAGGTGCATTTTTTGCCAAAAGCGTATACATCACAAATACGATGAGTGAAAGAACGCCACCCACTAAAAATACAGCTTCCCAACCCCATTTTTCTGCAATCTTTGGTGCGAACAAAAAGTCAACCACCACACCTACATTCCCTGCTCCAGCGATACCAAGTACGATACCTTGAAGTTTTGGTGGGTACCACTGTCCAGCCTGAGGAAGTGCTACTGCAAATGATGCCCCAGCAAATCCTAGTCCAAGTGCCACAACAAGGAGTTCATTATAGGTAATAGTCGCTCCTCTAAAGTAAGCATAAAAAAGTACAGAGATGACAATAGACTGCGCAATAAGTGCAGTAAGTTTTGCCCCAAGTTTATCGACACCAAATCCTAAAACAATACGAAGTAATGCGCCAGAAAGTATAGGAACAGAAAGAAGTGTTGCCTGTTGACCTGCATTGAGAACTTCACCATGCGATGCTAACGATTCACTAATCTCTGTCACCAATGGACCAAGCATGGTCCACACCATAAAAGAGAAATCAAAATATAGAAATGCTGCAAAGAGTGTAGGAGCATGTCCTTGTCCCTTAAGTGCTTTAAAATTTGCCATTATCCATCCTTAAAAAATTATAGGCGAATTATAATATAGATTTGAAAAAATTATATTATTTGGTTGATTAATTTTTAATCAATATAATTGTATATTTTTTAATCAACGAGCCTGCAAAAAACAAGAAAAAAAATACTATAATCACGATAATATTAATCCACACACATGTGGCTCTTTAGATAGGAATATATACAATGACGATTTTAGAAAAAGCACTTGAAGCCAGAAGTAAGAAAGTAAATAAAGTAGAAACCACCAAAGCACTCAAAATGCCTATGGATGTACATGCCAAACTTGAGGAAATCGCTGCAGGAGGGTATGAAAACCTTGCCCCTGAAGATGGTGGATACTTTTTAAAATGTTTTGGTCTCTTTGACAAAGGTGAAGACTTTATGCTCCGTGTCCGTGTACCAGCAGGGCAACTTACTTACGAACAAGCCAAACGCATTGGAGAATTGGCAAAAGAGTATGGTAATGACTACATCGACATCACCACACGTATGCAAGTAGAGCTTCGTTATTTACAGATAGCAGACATCGCTAAAGTCTTGGCATCACTCAAAGAAGTAGGCATCACTACCTTCCAAACAGGTGTCGATAACCTACGTAACATTGTGACTGACCCTTTAGATGGTATCGCTTATGATAATATTATTGAGACAATGCCTATAATAGAAGAACTTCAAAATATCTTTTTAGAAAACCCTGAATGGATTTCAGTATTGCCTCGTAAATTTAACACAGGTATCATTGGTTCACTCTCTAACTCATGTAATATCTTTGGACATGACTGTAACTTTGTGTTGGCACAGAAAGATGGTATCTTTGGATTTAACATCTACCTTGGTGCGCGTGTAGGCATGCAAGCCAAAGACGCAAACCTCTTTGTCACAGTCGATGAAGCGCCACTCTTTTACAAAGCACTCCTCACACTTTTTAAAACCTACGGATACAGAGACAACAGAAACAAAAATCGCTTAGTCTTTCTTATTAATGATATAGGTATGGATGCACTGATTGAAGCGATTAAAAAAGAGTCTGGACTAAACTTTGCAAGTGCGGGAACAACCATGGTTCAGTCACAAAACATCGCACTAGGAGCAAACAAAGTACTCGGACGTAATGGCAAGATGAACTACAAAATCATCGTACCCTCAGGTATTTTCACAGGCACAGACATGATGGTAACAGCCCAAGCAGCCAAAACCTATGGCGACGGAAACATCAGACTCACCTATGACCAAAATGTCTATGTTGTCAACATACCTACTGAAAACATAGAAGCCTTTGAAGCTAGTGAAATAGTCAGTAACTATGCAAAATTTAATAACCTCTATTTTGCAGACATGATAGCCTGTGCAGGTACAGCTACCTGTAGCTTTGGGGTCATTCCTAACAAACCTGATGCTATTGAGATGGCACATTTTTTAAGTTCAGAGGTTGCCATAGAAAATGCCAATGTACGTATGAACTGGTCTGCCTGTCCTAAAGGATGTGGAGTGCATGGCATAGCAGACATAGGGTTTGAGGGATGTAAAGCAAAGTTAAGTGACGGTACCCGTGTCGATGGTGTACATATCTTCTTGGGTGGTAAAATCACTCGTGAAGCCCAAGAAGCACATGCCTTACATAAGGCATTGCCTATTACAGAAGCAAAACACCATGTGAAGTATCTTCTTAAAACGTATGCAGCGCATAAACAGAGAGCTGAAACCTATGAAGCTTTTGATGATAGATTTTTGTCACGTAACTATAGCTTTCAGGCTTTAGCATTTTTTACCAAAATAAATTATATACTCAATGACAAATTGGGCTTAAATGTTATGCTCGAACTCGATGCAGAGCCAAAGAGTAGTAAACGTGAAGAGTATGAACTCTTTACTTTTGGACTACAACTCTTTAAACTTCTTACAGGAGAAAAAAGATTTGAGTCAGTCGTTGGATTGGAAGCAACCAAAGTACGTCCAAGAAAAATAAAAAGAGATGAAGTTACAAAACTCAATCCAAAAGTACCTGCAAAACTCTCAGAAGTCATCTACAACATGACACACGAAAAAAAGAGTGAAAGAGCCTCTGTTTTCTCTGAGTTATTAGTGGCATTGAAAGAAGTATAATGACTGTAGAACCACTTACAGAAAACACACCCTTATCGGACTTCATCAACCACAAAACCAACACTGGAATGCAGTGTGGAAACTACAGCATCGACCTGCCGGAACTTCAAACGGGAGAGCAGTACCGTTTTCACTTTGATGCAACTGCCTGTGTAGGCTGTCACTGTTGTGAAGTAGCATGTAACGAACAAAATGCAAACCCAGATGACATCAAATGGCGTCGTGTGGGTGAGATGGAGATGGGAGAGTTTCCAGATACCCTGCAACTCTTCAACTCTATGTCTTGTAACCATTGTATAGAACCTGAGTGTCTCATAGGCTGTCCTACAGAGTCCTACATCAAATTTGACAACGGTATCGTCTGGCATGATGACCCTAGCTGTATTGGCTGTCAATACTGTACATGGAACTGCCCTTACGAAGTACCTACATTCAACAAAGAACGAGGCATCGTGACCAAATGTCATATGTGTGCAGACAAACTCGAAGTTGGGCAGACGCCTGCGTGTGTACAAGCCTGTCCAAGTAATGCCATAGAGATAGAAGTCTTTAATGTCAAACAGTGGTTAGACGAAGATATGGCAAAAGAGGGTGTCGCCCCTCACCTGCCAAATATAGAGATAACCAAACCAACCACACGTTACACCCTGCCAGAGCTAAAAGAGGGAGAAGAGCTTCGCATCGCAGATGAGCATCTACTGAAACCTGCGCACCCTGAGTTACCTCTAGTCTTTATGACGGTACTTACACAAGTGAGTTTGGGTGCATTTTTGGCTCTGTTTTTAGGGCAACTTCTCTTTAGTTTAGGGTTTAACCTCCCTAAACCAAACTTAGCCATGGCAATACTAGCATTTCTACCTGCTGCCATTGGATTACCTCTCTCTGCCCTACACTTAGGTAGACCAGGTATGGCAATGATGGCAATGAAAAACTGGCGTACCTCATGGCTCAGCCGTGAAGCCATCGCGTTAGGTGCATTTACAGGATTGGCTTCTGTGGTAGCTGTACTTTACTTCTTTGAGGTGGGTGGATTTGCACTGCTCTTTGTAGAGGTCATTACCCTAGCTATAGGTATCTACGGTATCTACGCACAGTCAATGATATACCGCATTAAAGCACGTCCAAGCTGGAACAGAAAAGCCACGACTAAAAAGTTCTTTGGTTCAGGGTACATCGGGTTCTTGCTCATCGCCACAGCACTACTCATAGCCAACGGTGCACAAGGTGTCATGGTTCTGCTAGCTATCACCCTACTCGTAGGTATGTTACAAGCCCTAGTCATACTAGAAGAGGTGATGTTCTACCGACACCTAGACAAAGAAGACCCACTCTACTACCAATACAACAGAAGCCGTATCCTGCTTCAGGAACATTTCGGTAGAGTTAAGAAATTTAGGGTGTACTCTTTGGCAGTGTTTGCACTAGGCTTACCACTCTTGGCTATCTTGTTTACTGCAAGTGGTTTGGTAGGACTTTCCATTGCAACACTCATCATAGCCACACTCGGTGCATTCGCATCAGAATTAAGTGGTCGTTACCTGTTCTACAGAACAGTCGTACCACTAGGACTAGCAGGGAACTTCTTTGCTGGTAATCAGAGACATTAGGAAAGGGGACAATATGAGTTTAATACAAAAAGCAAAAGACTTCCTCGGCTTCGATATCAAAGAAGACAAATACGCACTTGTAGATGACCCCATCTTCGGAAAAATGGCTAAAGACAAAGCACCTGACAAATGGGTACGCTCTACCTGTGGTTACTGTGGTGTAGGATGTGGAATGTACATTGGGGTAAAAAACGGTAAAGCCGTTTACTCCAAAGGTGACCCACTTCACTCTGTGAACTTTGGCACACTTTGCCCTAAGGGACTTAGTGAACATAAGATGGTTTACGCAGACTCACGTGTACAGGCACCACTCATACGTAAAAATGGAGAGTTGACTCCAAGTACATGGGAAGAGACTTTTAAACATACTTCTGATGAGTTCAAACGAATCCAGGCAGAGCATGGTAAGGGTGCGGTAGCTGTCATCTCTACGGGACAGTTACTGACTGAAGACTTTTATGCACTTGGCAAGTTTGTACAACTGGGACTTGAGACTAACAACTATGATGGGAACACCACGCTTTGTATGGCTTCAGCTGTGATGGGTTACAAACAGACCTTTGGATCTGATGGACCTACAGGATGTTATGAAGACTTTGAAAAAGCTGATGTCATTATGCTTATAGGGGCAAACATCGCTGATAATCACCCTATTTTGAAGCTTCACATTGCTAAAAATGAACAAGTCACGGGTAAAAAACCTACCATCATTGTGGTAGACCCTCGCAAGTCAAAGACAGCACAGATGGCAGACATCTTTGTGCCTCTTAAACCTCGTTCTGATTTGGCACTCATCAATGGACTCTGTTACATCATCTTTGAGCAAGGGTGGGAAGATGAAAAGTTTATACGTGAACGTACCAATGGATATGTGGAGTTCAAGAAGCACATACTAGCTAACTACCCTCCACAAGAAGTAGCTGAGATAACAGGCATTGATGTAAAAGAACTCTACAATCTAGCCAAAATCTACTCACAAGCAGATGCCGTGATGTCTGCATGGACAATGGGCGTGAACCAAAGTAGTATTGGGACAGACACTGTATCTGCCATCTGTAACCTTGCCCTCATTACAGGCAATGTTGGACGTGAAGGTGCAAGCCCTATGTCTATCACAGGGCAATGTAACGCCATGGGAACACGTGAATTTGGATTTACCTCTTCCATACCTGGGTACAGAAACTACGGTTCAGATGCAGATAGACAAGCTTTTGCAGACATCGTCAATGTACCTGTAGATTTGGTACCTAACAAACGGGGGTATGCTTATCCTCAAATCATCGATGCCATTAACCGTGGGGAGATAAAAGCCTTATGGGTAGTGGCTACCAATCCACTAGTGAGTTACCCAGACCAAAATGCCTTGCGTGAAGCCCTCAAAAAGCTAGATATACTCGTAGTACAAGATGCCTTTATGTCTGACACCGCGCAGATAGCAGACGTGGTTTTCGCTGCTGCTACATGGTCTGAAAAAGAAGGATGTTACACGAACTCTGAGAGACGCTGTAACCTTGCGAAGAAAGCTGTGGAACCATTGGGAGATAGTAAAGCCGACCTTGACATAGTCTTAGAATTTTCTAAATACTTTGAAGACAAACATGAACTGCTTTTTAAAGCGTTACAAACACCTAGAGATGTCTTTAATGAGATTAAAAAGGTAAGTAAAGGACAACTCTGTGACTACTCTGAGATGTCTTATGAGAAGATAGAACAACTTGGTGGCATACAGTGGCCATGTAATGAGCAAGCTCCAGAGGGAACCAAACGTCTCTACTCTCCTGATATGCCATGTAGAACAGCTGATGGAAAAGCCAGCCTACTCCCAGTAGAGTGGATACCATTAAGTGAAATGGCATGTAAAGGTCTGCCACTTATCCTTAACACAGGACGAACCGTAGAGCAATTTCATACCCGTACCAAGACAGGAACCATAGGTATACTCGATGCCCTGGCCCCTGAAGCATGGGTAGACTTAAGCCCTAAAGATGCACTCAAGCTACAAGTAAAAAGTGGCGACCGTATAGCACTTTCAGGAACACGTGGTCGTGTAGAAGATGTCATCGTTAAAGTAAGTGAGACAGTACGAGAAGGAAATGTTTTTGTACCTTTCCACTTTAACGAGCAACTCATCAACAATATCACCATCCCAGAGTTTGATCCTAAGTCATTTGAACCAAACTACAAACAGTGTGCCGTGCAACTTCACTCTGAAGCAGTACCTGAGGGTATAGAGTATGAAGAGGTAGAAATATCTGGTTATTTGGAAGGTGTGAAGGTGTATGAAGAGGAAGTGTTGGTGGATGAGAAGATTCACTCTTCGTCATAGCTGTAGGGTGTTGTACCCTGCCCATCGGAAATACCCTTGGGGTGCACAACACCAAAAATATGAATTTTAATCAAAACTTTAATTCCACAATAAACTTCAAGGTGTTGTCATGGGACAACACCCTACAAAAATACTTTTAAATCAAACAGAAGTAACTTTTCATCTTAATGCTCCCGCATC
>DRQB01000216.1 GCA_011330645.1 Campylobacterota bacterium
CCCATACTTCATCGGGGATGACAAATTCAGAAACAACATTTCCACCAATGATATGCTCATCAATAATTCTGTCAATTTTCTCTTTTGTCAAACCAACATACATCGTATGCCCTGGTTCTACAAGCATCACTGGACCTTGTTGACAACGGTTAAGACAACCTGTCTGTATAGGTGTCACAGTCCCAATAATACCTTTTTGCATCAATGACTGTGCAAGGTGTTGAAAAAGTTGTTGCGACTCTGGATTATCTGCCTTCACACAGGATGGTTTTGGCATTCCTGGAGGTGCTGATTGTTGACATTTGAAAATGTAAAATGCCGGTTGTGGTATACTTGGTGTCATACGAATTCCTTAATAATTATAATTGAGAGTATTTTACTCCTATTTACTTAATTTGAGTTTAGTCATCGTTGCTCTACCTTATCTTGATATATATCAATAAATAATTATACTCCTTAGCTTATAATGAAAAATATATACAAAAAGGAATTTAAACTAGATGCAATATCCAAACTTTTATACAGAGGTCAAGCCTATAGAACTCTATGATTCACTGAGTGAATTTTTAGGTGCATTTGAAGCAGGAAAATTAGAAATAACCTATCTTGATTGTGTAAAATTAGCAGGACATTCATGTCCTACAGTCGCAGGTGCCTACCTCATGGCTTCTAAAGGCTTAAACGCTCTCTATGCAGACACATTACCTTCAAGAGGTTCCATAAAAGTAGAAATGCATGCCTCTGAAACCGAAGGTGTTACAGGAGTCATATGTAATGTCATCTCTTTTATTGTTGGGGCAAGTGGTGCAGGTGGTTTTAAAGGTATACAAGGGAACTTTTCCAGAGACAACCTCATCGCATATAATATTCCAATGAAAGGAGAAGTAAAACTTACTAGACTCGACACAGAAAAGAGTGTTACGTTAAGCTATGACCCTTCTATCGTTATGCCAGATCCTAAAATGCAACCACTAATGGGTAAAGCGCTACAAGACTTAGCCACAAAAACAGAAAAAGAAACCTTTGGAAAACTCTGGCAAAAAAGAGTAGAAGAGATACTTCTTCATACAGATTTACATGACAAAATGATAACGGTTATAAAGGACTAAAAATGATTATTTCTACCTATATGAAACATGAACACAGAGAATGTGATACATTATTTGCCCAAGCAGAAGAAGCGATTGCCACAGGGCATTGGGAAGATGCAAATGAGAAGTTTCTCTCTTTTGCAAACGAGACATTAAGACATTTTAAAAAAGAAGAGGAAGCACTCTTCCCCGCTTTTGAATCTGCTACAGGTATGGCACAAGGTCCTACACAAGTCATGCGTTATGAGCATGAACAAGTACGGGGACTTGTCGGGAATATGGCAGAAGCCCTTGAAAACAAAGATAAAGATGCAGCGCTGTCCATCGCTGAATCTATGATGATTCTTCTACAACAACACAATATGAAAGAAGAGCAGATGCTTTATGCGATGTGTGATAGACAACTCCCTCTCGATTTAAAGGAGTCTACCCTGGAAGAAATGAAAAAGGTCAGCTTATGAATCTAAGAAAAATAGGACTAGATACCAGAGAGTTAGACCATCCAGAACCCCTAGAAATGGCTATAAAAATACTTCAAAACCTCGATGATGAAACCTATCTCTATATGTTACATAGAAAAAACCCTCTACCACTGATTGATTTAGCAAAGGAACATCAGTTTCAAGTACTCAACCAAGAAGATGCCTCCAAACAGTGGCATATTCTCATCAGTAAAAATAAGCTTGTTAATTTGAATGATTTGTTAGATGTTTAACCAAAATGGATTATCCTTAGATCAGGCACCTCCTATTTCGGTGGTTTTTAGATTCTTTTTTTTAGGTTCTCTCTTCGGTATCTTTGGAGGATTTCTTCTTTTTATCTACCAAACAACTATTTTTAACGCTGAAACTACAGGTGCCCTCACCTTTACACATGTATTGACATTAGGTGTTATGCTCTCCTTTATGTTTGCTGCACTTTTTCAGATGTTGCCTGTCATTGCAGGGGTCACACTCACTTCTCCATCCAAAAAAGCAAATCTTTTACTCTATCCCTTTACACTTGGTATTGTAACACTTCTTTTAGGATTTAATTTTCCACACTATACTTGGCTTTTTATAGTATCTGCATTCTTGCTAAGTATTGCTATCTTAACTGCAATTGTCCCTATGTTAACAAAACTGCTGGCAGTAAAGAGTCATACCCCATCTTCTAAAGGTATGGTCTTTGCACTTCTCTCTTTAGGCTTTGTTGTCCTCTTGGCACTCTATTTATTAGGTACACTCAGTGGGATATTAGAGGGAAGTCATTACATCCAAGTTAAAACATCACATTACTCTTTTGGACTTTTTGCTTGGATTTCCCTACTGATCATCTCTATATCGTTTCAAGTCATTGAAATGTTTTATGTCACGCCCCCCTACCCAGAAAGTGTCAGTAGATATTTGCCCTTAACACTTTTTTTAGTCGTGATGCTGACAACAGTAATTGGCTTTTTTATTCCCCAAATTTGGCTCATTACAGATCTAATATTGGCACTTTTACTAGGTGCCTATGCACTCTTGACACTCAAGAGACTCACACAAAAAAAACGTCCACTGACAGATGCAACCGTCTGGTTTTGGAGACTTGGGCTTAGCTTATTGGTATTGAGTATGCTCTGTATGACAATGGGGGGATTTACAAATGTACCGTTTGTCAAACCTCTTTCCTATATCTTCTTTAGCTTCTTTGCACTCAGCATCGTCTTTGCGATGTTTTACAAAATAGTGCCATTTTTAACCTGGTTTCATCTTAACAGCCAAGGCTACTTCACTGCACCTATGATGCATGAAGTCATCCATCCAAAAACTGCGAAAAAACATCTTTATATTCATCTAGGAGCACTGGTAATATTTGTATTATCACTTTTTATACCAAGTGTCATTTTTATCGCAGCACTGTTGATGATACTTTCTTTTGGATGGATAGCATGGCAAATTATTCATGCATGGAAACTCTATAACAAAACGCAAGAAACTGGGGAGAAATTTGATATGGGAAGTATGTCGTAGGGTGTTGTAGCCTTACAACACCCTAAATATTAATACGAAAGAAATTAGATTTGTATAGATGCTTAAAGTATTGGTGTTGTGAGGGCACAACACCCTACAAGAGAGTTATTGAGCACTCAATAACTCTCTTACAACTTCTCTATCGTCAAAAGGATGCTTCACCCCTTTAATTTCCTGATAATCTTCATCTCCTTTGCCAAGGATGAGCAACACTTCATTTTCTTCTAATGCCTCAAGGGCTAGTTTAATAGCAAGTTTTCTATCCGGGCAAGCAGTGACATTGTCTTTCCCATGTAGTCCAAGAAGAATCTCTTCGAGTATCATCTCAGGTACCTCATCACGGGGATTATCAGAAGTTACATAAATTTTGTTTGCATAGCGTCCTGCAACTGCACCCATGCGTGGGCGTTTTTCTTTATCACGATTTCCGCCTGCCCCAAAGACTACAGAAATGTCTCTATCTTTCATAGACTCCAAGACTGCATGCATACCATCATCCGTATGGGCAAAGTCTACGATAACCAATGGATTGCGACTCACCACTTCCATACGTCCAGAAACCCCTGCAAAATGTTCTACTACCTCACAGATTTCTTCTATGGGACGTTTTGTTAACATCTGTACTGCACCAATGGCTGCCATAAGGTTAAAGAGATTAAAAAGTCCTACCATAGGAGAATGAAATGTTGCTTCTGTTTGCATGTGCTTAATCCCCGCTGTAATCCCATGCAAAAGCGAAAATGCCTGTACTTTAAAAGTTGCAGGTTCATCTACCCCATAACTCTGAGCTCCAATGGGATTATAAGTAATATTTTTAATATCATCTTTATTGAGCAACTTTGGCGTTTCATCTGTGAAGAAAAGACTTTTCACACGTCTATACTCTTCTACCGTACCGTGATAGTCCAAATGATCAGAGGTGACATTGGTATGTACTTTTAGTGCAAATGTCAGCCCTTCTATACGTTTTTGCTCGATGGCATGAGAACTTACTTCCATAATGAAGTAGTTACAACCAAGATCGAAAGTCTGTTTCATATTATGTAGTGTTTCTAGTATCGATGGCGTAGTCATACTCTTCTCTTCTATACGCTTCTCTTGGGCAAATAATCCACGTGTACCCTGAAGTGCAGGTTTCTCATCCAAATCGAGTAAAAAAGAGTAAATCGCTGCAGTGACGGTCGTTTTTCCATTGGTACCCGTCACACCGACAACTTTCATTGGCTCCAATCCCCAAAACATGATAAGTTCTGAAGGGGTAATAGATGGAGGCTTTATCTCCATTGCTTCATAATAACGTTTATTTTGTTCTGTTTTCAAGAAGAGTGTCTGAGTATCCAAAACAGAAGTATCATCACTCAAGAAAGAGAATCCTTCTTTATTGCTAAAAGGTAATTTCACTTATTTACTTCCTCTGACCACATTGTATAGTGCCAATACATCTTGGTCATTCCCAAATAAATGTGACGTTGCATCTAAATATCCCAATGCCATTTCATCAAAACCTTCCTGTGCAAGTTTGCTTACAAAATCAATAAATTCATCTTTATCTGTTATCACAACTTTAGTGGAAAACATAATATCTTCAAATGCCTTTTTAAAACTTTTTCTACTCTCTACAAGTTTTAGAAAATCACTATAGCGAACACCATCACCATATTCTATTTGCTCTTCTACTGGGTCAAGCAGGAGTTCTTGTAAATTTTGCTTCGTTGTGTCTAGGGAGTCTAACAGTCCATCAATAATATCAACGGCATTCTCTTTTTCGTCTTTAATAATCTGATAATAATCAAACAGAGCTTGGGCTTCATCTTTGCTATCACTACCAAGGTCAGAAAGACATGCCCCCACTTTTGCTTCATCAAGTGTAGGATGGTCTTTTAATATCAATCCATAACTACGTAATGCTTTTTTAAAATTTCCTTGGAGAAACTCATTTTCTGCACGTTGCAATAATATATCCTGATTTATTTTTGCCATCTTTATACCTAACCTAGTTGATCCAATTTATCTTCAAATCCATGTGGTACATTTACCACTGTTATTTCAGGGTGTATTAATGTCTGTATCTGTCTTTCTACTCCAAACTTAATGGTAGTACCAGAACTTCCACATCCCACACATGCCCCTTGAAGTTGTACATATACCTTACCATCTTTTATTGTAAGCAATGTAATGTCTCCACCATCAAGCTTAATAGATGGTCTCACTTTTTCTATCACACTTTCTACTGCTGGTTGCAATTCTTCATCTGTAAATGGAATCAATTTATCTCCTTAACATGACATCTTATTGTGATGTCTATTTCATAATATTATAACTAAATCATTGTAAAGTTATCGTGTAGTGTACACACTATGCTGTGTTATACACAAAAAGTGTTTTTTTGTCAATGATAAAAGTTGGATTTATAAAAATGTAGTGGTATTTAAGGCATTTTGCCTTAAATACAGAAGTTGCAGAAGCAACATTGAATTAGATTAATTCAATGATTGCCATAGGTGCTGCATCACCTTTTCTCATACGTGTTTTAATGATACGAGTATACCCACCGTTTCTGTCTGCATATTTTGGTGCAATTTCATTTACGATAGTATTTGTACACTCTTTGTGTTGTAACATTGCAAAAATAGCTCTATGTGCATTAAAATCACCTGTTGAAGCTTTAGTAATAAGCTTTTCATAGTACGATCTAAGCTCTTTGGCTTTTGGCAATGTTGTCTCGATTCTACCTTCTTTTGTCAAAGCAATAGAAAGGTTTTTAAGAAGTGCCGCTCTGTGAGAAGACGTTCTATTTAATTTACGATAACCATGCTTATGTCTCATAATATTCCTTTATAATCTATGACAACTAAAGTCTTAAACTTTAAGTTGTTCTATTTTCTTTACAAGATTTGCTCTTGTATGATCTGCGAGTTCATAGTCTGAACCAAATCCATTCTCTATAAGACATTCATTGATTTCATCTAAAGATTTTTTACCAAGGTTTTTGATATTTTTAATCTCATTTTCACTCATTAATACCAATTCACCAAGGAACTTCATCCCTGCTCTATCTAGAGAGTTAAATGATCTTGCACTAAGTCCAAGACTATCAACTGTTTGCATAAATGGTTTAAGTTCAGAATCATCAGTGCTTCTTTTTACTGGTGTTGCCGAAATATCTACATCAAGGACACCATTAAATACAGAAAGTTGTTTATTCATCACTTCTAGTGCATTGGTAAATGCTTCTACAGGACCTAATTGACCATCTGTTTCAATATCAAAAGTAATCTTTTCAAAGTTAGGATTATCCTCAACAAGTACAGGATCAATCTTATAATTTGCTTTTCTTACTGGTGTAAAGAATGCATCTAGTGCAATACTATCAGTAGCAACATCATCTCTAAGATCTTCACTCGGCACATAACCAATACCTTTAGAGATAACTACAGTAAAGTTCAATTCTGCATCTTCATTCAATGTTGCCAATGGTAAATCACCATTAACTACTTCAATTTGATCGTTATTAAGGTCTTGTGCAGTCACTTCTTTGTGTCCAGAGAAACTATATTTAAGTTCAACTCTATCACTTTCGTCTTTAATTTTAAAACGAATGTTTTTAAGATTGATAATAAATACAGCAACATCTTCATGCATACCTCTAATGTTGTCAAACTCATGTGCTGCCCCTTCAATCTTTACAGATATAGGTGCATAGCCAATAGAAGATCCAAGAATGAGTCTTCTTAGTGGGTGTGCGAGTGTAACAGCATAACCGCTTTCAAAAGGATAAGCAATGATCTCAGCACGGTTAGCGCTGATTTCATTTACTTCTACCTCTGTTGGCATAAATGGTGCAACTTTAATTTTTCTCATTAGTAGCCTTTACTTATGTATTATTTAGAGTAAAGCTCGACGATTAGACGCTCTTCAACTGGGATTGCGATTTCTTCTCTTTCTGGGATTCTAGTAAATAAACCAAAAAGTTTCTCTTTATCCATATCAACCCATTCAACCATACCAGTTTGGTTAGTTAATTCAATTGCTCTAAGGATTTGAGGATTTGTTTTACTTTTTTCTCTAATCTCAATTTTTTGACCTGCTTTTACTCTAAAAGAAGGAATATCAACTCTTTTCCCATCAACAAGCACATGCCCATGATTTACAAATTGTCTAGCAGACGCTCTAGTCGTTGCAAAACCCATTCTGTAAACTACGTTGTCAAGTCTTTGCTCAAGAAGTTGAATAAGGATAGAACCTGTATTACCATCTTTTGAGTTTGCCTCTTTGTATAATGCTCTAAATTGTTTTTCAGAAACTCCATACATAAATTTAGCTTTTTGCTTTTCTTGAAGTTGAAGACCATATTCTGAAATCTTTGTTCTTCTTTGACCGTGTTGCCCTGGAGCATATGGTCTTTTTTCTAATGCAGATTTACCAGCAAGTCTACGCTCACCTTTTAATCCTAAATCAA
>DRQB01000217.1 GCA_011330645.1 Campylobacterota bacterium
AGTGACTTTATTTTCCCAAGAGCCCCTTGATTTACAACACCTCGTGTTTCAAAGAAGTATTTTTCTTGAAAATCATCATCGTCTTCAAACCACTGTTTGTCCTGTCCTTTGGTAGAACCTACATAAATCAGTGTTTCATCACGAAGATGCTCTTTGACGGCTTTAATAATGGCAAGATGTCCACCTGTTCCACCACCTGTCATAAGTATGCTCATACTACACTCCTTTAAATCATATTACCATGTATATCTCTAGGTACTTTCTTTGATACCATTAGTACCATACCTATGCCGATACAGGCTGCCCAGATGTGTGACCCTCCATAGCTTAAAAATGGTACTGCTATCCCCTTGATAGGGGTAATACCAGAGATACCATAGGAGTTCAGTATAAATGAAAAAGCAATCAGTAACCCTACTCCGATAGAAAACAAATAATACATAGGGTTTTGTACTTTTGCAGCTATTTTAAAAATACGAAATACAATAAAAAGTATGGTGAGTGTCACCAATGCCACACCTAGAAACCCTAGCTCTTCTGTGATACCTGCCAAGATAAAGTCTGTATGTACTTCTGAAAGATAGCCTAGTTTAAACTGTCCATTGCCAAGCCCCTGCCCAAAAAAGCCACCATTGTGAATGGCGTTGAGTGAATTGGAGATTTGGTAAGGTTCTTTGCCTACCTCAATGCGTAAATTTTGTAATTTTTCAAAAGGGAATAAGGACAATATACTGTCTTGCACTGTTCCCCACCATGACTTAATACGTGCCATACGGTGAGGTGCAAAGAAAATGAGCCCTATAAAAGCGATAAATACACCAGAGAGCATGGTAAAAAAGAACTTTAAAGATGACCCAATAAATAAAAAAAGTACCATTAACGTTGCCCCCAATACAACCACCTGCCCCAAGTCTTTTTGGAAGACTGCGATAATCACAACAGCTATAAGAAAAATAAAAATATAGGGTGCAAAAGTACGTATCTCTTCTAAAAAACCCATTTTCTCTTTGTGGAGCAGCTTACGTGAAAAACTCCATGCCAAAAAGAAAACAAACCCTACTTTAAAAAACTCTACAGGAGCAATAGACAAAGGGCCTACATGTATCCAACGTTTTGCCCCACCTACTGCATTGACTAAAGAAGCGGGAAGAGCCTGCATCACTATCATCAGAAGGAAAAAACTAAAAAACAGTACTAGACCAATCCTATGAAACCATTTATCAGGATCTAGTTTGCTCAAAATCACCATAGAGATAAAACCTATAAAAATAGCCATGCTCTGACGTATAAAAAAATGAAAATCAGAGTAATGAAAGTGCAGTACAGTAAAGGTAGAAAGAGAATAATCCATTACTAAAGAAAGCGTTAAAAGCATCATTACAGCAGCTAAAAGGGGTTTATCTATCATTTTGCTATTCTCTTTCTCTTTTTTGTTTTATAATATTAATTAGTATTTTATCAGATTTATTAGATAACTTTGATAAAATTCAACATAAAGATAAGGGAAATGATGTCAAAAAAAATACAAAACAAAGCCATACACCAAAGAAAATATAAGATTAGCATTCTTTTTTTACTTTTGGTACTTGCTATGGGTATTTTTTTATCTTCTATTTTAAAGACCATCTCAACAGAACGTAGAATCCCTTCACACAACAAAACCATTCACGATCGTTCATTTCGTGGGGCTATCATTTCTGCTGACAATTATACGCTAAGCAACTCACAAAAAACATACCAAGCAGTCATACGAGGCGCGAGTATCAAGCCTTCAATGAAAGAGGTATTTGTGAAACTTTTTTCCATCTATAGTGGCATAGAAGAAAAAGTGTTACGCTCTAAGTTTAAAAACCGTAAGGGTAAAGCCATACAGAGCAATATCATTCTTTCAAAAACCATTAATTCAAGTACTGCTATGCAGCTAAAATCTCTGGCTATTAAACTCCGTAGGCTTGGTGTATTTCGTTCTATAAAAACCCGTTCAGGTATCGAAGTACTCTTTGGTCTTGATATTATTGAAAATGGAGAAAGCAGACGTTTCCCTCTTCATGATGTGATGAGTCCTGTCCTTGGATATGTGGGTAAAAAGAGTGATGGACACTACACTAGACCTGAAGGGAAAAAAGGACTGGAACGTAACTACAATACACATATAACCTCCAAAAAAGACGGCTATTTTAAAGGCAAACGTGATGTCCTTGGTGCTGTCATTCACGATAAAAACAGTATTAATTTAGACCGTGTCGATGGGCTTGACCTGCATCTTAATATTTCTTTAGCCTTGCAACGTAGAGTTGAACTCATGATAGATGCTATGAAACAAAATATCGATGCAGATGAAATACTAGTAGGTGTCATGGAAAGTAGAACAGGAAAAGTACGTGCTCTTGCAAGTACAGAACGGTATGACCCTGCACATATTCAACAAAAAGATATCTCTGCACTCAATCCTAAGTTTTCAGAGTATCCTTATGAAGCAGGTTCTGTCATCAAACCCCTTACCCTTGCCATTGCGCTAGATCACAAAGTAGTGACACCAAACACATGGTTCAACACCTATAATGGAAAACTCAAAATCGGTAAAAAACGTACCATTTCAGATGATGAAAAATTTGATTCACTCACGGCTACAGATATCATCGTCCACTCTTCCAATGTCGGAATCTCACAAATCTCATGGAGACTCACGGGGCAAGAATTTAGAGAAGGGTTACTCAATTTTGGTATAGCAAAACCTTCGGGATTGGATCTCTCTCGTGACTTACCAGGAAAGCTAAAACCTTTGCATCTTTTGAACAATAAAATGCACAGAGCAAACTCTTCTTACGGATATGGAATGCTTGTGACTTTTGCACAACTCTTTAAAGCCTACTCAGCATTTAACAATGATGGTGTAGCAGTGACCCCACGCATTGTAGATTATTTGGGAGACAGAAAAGGTAAACGCTACACCCTTAAACCAAAAGTTGGTAATACCCAAGCAGTAGGTCAAAAAGCTGCCCGTCAGATACACAACATCTTACTAGAAGTTGTTAAGCGTGGTACAGGGGTAAAAGCGCAGTATCCTGGACTTGAGATAGGAGGGAAAACGGGTACAGCACACATTGCCAAACATGGACATTATGTACGTGAGTACCACAGTAGTTTCTACGGTTTTGCCAATGACAAGGAAGGAAATAAATATACCATAGGCGTATTGGTCATTAAAGCCAAAAAATACCATAAGTATTTTGCATCACAATCTGCGGTACCTACTTTTAAAAATATTACGAAAATCTTGGTTGAACAGGGCTACCTAAAACCAGACCCTAAAGAGATGATACAAGAAGACAAAGAGAGTAGTTTTTATGGGGATGAAGAGAAGAAAGTCTCCTCCCCAACAGCAATATCACCGACACCTAAAAAGCATACAGATAAAAAAGAAAAAATACTAAATAGTAAAAAGGTGAAAAAGTCAGCAAAGAAAAAATCTATTAAATCACTTTTTAATCTCAAAAAGAAGACAAAAGTGAAAAAGAAAACAAAACCTAAGATACATATACAAACCAAAACAAAAAAGAAACCTGCCAAAAAGAAATCAACCAATGAACTTTTTGAGGATTTGTTTTAAATCCAAAGATTATCAATTAATCTTGGCTTCCCTACCCATGCAGCTACTAAAATAATAGTATTGCCTATCTCTACGCTATCAAGTGCTTTGAACTCTCTATTCACGATGGAAACATACTCTACGCTGTCTGCTTCTTGTAATACTTCAAGCATCTCTTGTTTAATCTTTTTCACATCTAGCTCTCCTGCCATCACTAGTTTTGTAGCACGCTTAAGTGAGCGTGAAAGACATAAAGCACGTTCTTTTTCTTCTGCTGTCAAATAGGTATTACGTGAACTCAGGGCTAATCCCTTATCATCTCGTACTATCTCACAGGGAATGATATGCACATCCATAAAATAATTTTTCACCATTTGTGTGATGAGTGCTAACTGCTGAGCATCTTTTTTACCAAAGTAGGCATTGTTTGCAGCACTTAAATTTAAAAGTTTCATCACAATCTGAAGCATACCATCAAAATGTCCAGGACGCTTTTCTCCTTCCAATACATATCCTCGTACTGCTGGGGCGCCAATACAAAGTTCATCTTCCTCGTACATAGTATTTACAGTTGGCATAAACAAGATATCTACGCTTGAGAGTTCACAAATTTTAATATCTGCTTCGTCTTTACGTGGGTAGGCATCGAGGTCTTCACCCTCTAAAAACTGTGTAGGGTTGACAAAGATAGAAACGATAAGATGGTCATTCTCTTTTCGTGCCTGCTGGATGAGAGAAAGATGACCTTGATGCAAGGCACCCATGGTTGGCACAAACCCTATGCTTCCTGACAATGTTTTTTTAGCTTCTTCTAATGCTTCTATCGTATGTGCGATAATCATCTCTAACCCTCTATTTTGCTATATTTTGGTAAAATTTTACCAAAATATATATAGGTTTTACTATGGATGCATACGAATACAGCGAATTACTCAAATCGCTCACCATTAAAATGGATAACATTAAAAATATTGTCAAGCCCGATATGTTACAAGCAAGACTTGATGAAATAGAACAGATGCAACAAGACCAAGACTTTTGGAATGATGCTGCTAATGCAGCTAAAATCTCTCAAGAAAAAACAAAAACAGAACGTATACTTGCTACCTACACAGATGCAAATGATGCCGTGGCTGATGCAGTAGAGTACTTTGAGATGGCAAAGTCTGAAAAAGATGATGAAACACTTGAAATGCTCTATGAGGATGCCAATAACTTACAGGAACGTACCAATGCCCTAGAGGTACAAATGATGCTTAGCGGGGAACATGACGGTAACAATGCCATCGTCTCCATACATCCAGGGGCTGGGGGAACAGAAAGTCAAGACTGGGCTTCTATGCTTTACCGTATGTACTTACGTTGGGCAGAACGTCATGGCTTTAAAGTAGAAAGTCTCGACTACCAAGCAGGGGAAGAAGCAGGTATTAAAGATGTCTCTTTTATAGTTAAAGGTGAAAACGCCTACGGTTACCTCAAGGTTGAAAATGGCATCCATAGACTCGTACGTATCAGTCCTTTTGACTCTAATGCAAAACGCCATACCTCTTTCTCTTCAGTAATGGTCTCCCCAGAGATAGATGATGACATAGACATCGTGATAGAAGACAAAGACATTCGTATAGACTCTTACCGCGCCTCAGGTGCTGGAGGACAACATGTCAACACCACTGACTCTGCCATACGCATCACCCACATCCCTACCAATGTGATTGTACAGTGTCAAAATGACAGAAGTCAGCATAAAAATAAAGCAGCCGCGATGAAGATGCTAAAGTCACGTCTTTATGAGTATGAAATGGCTAAGAAGCAGGCTGCCATTGATGGTGTAGAAAAGTCAGACATCGGCTGGGGACACCAGATACGCTCCTACGTCATGCAACCCTACCAACAGGTTAAAGACACACGCTCAAACCAAGCCTTTACCAACGTAGATGCCATCTTGGATGGGGATATCGATAAACTCTTAGAAGGGGTACTTATTGCTCAAGCCAAAGGGAACCTCTAAATAAGTTACTCGTTTTTGTCTTTGTCCTTATTTAGATATTTTGAAATAGTCTTTGTCACCACAAGTGCTGCCACAAAAGCAAGTACTATCATCACTATGGTGTACAAAGCATGGACGATATCTATCTTCATGCTAAAACCTTATCTTTTAGTCTATAAACAGTATCGCAAAGTCCTGCCATTTGCTCATCATGTGTTACAAGTAGAAGCCCTGCTCCTGTCTCTTTAATATAATCTAATAACACATCCATCACTAGACTTGCTGTCTCTTTATCTAAATTCCCAGTAGGTTCATCGGCAAAAATAATACGTGGTTTTTTACTCAACACTCTGGCAATAGAAACTCTTTGCTGTTGCCCACCGGAGAGTTCCCCTATTTTTTGATGCATGAGTTCTTTAATTTCTAGTTTTTCCAAAATAGCTTCATCAATCTTCTCACCACTCAGCATGGTTGCGACTTCTATATTATCCATAGCACTCATTCCTTTAAAAAGGTAGTGAAATTGGAAAATAATCCCTATCTCATAGCGACGTAATGCTTCTATAGCTGCATCACTTTGGGTATAAAGTTCTTTACCAAATAATTTAACACTGCCCTCATCTGGTTTGATGAACGTAGAGAAGATATGCAGTAAGGTAGACTTTCCAGAGCCACTACGTCCAATGATAGCTGTACTTTGAAATGCATTTAATGCAAGATGTACATTGGAAAACAAAAGTGTATCAAAACTATGGGAAATACTACTGGCTTCTAAAAGGGGTTGAGACATAATAGACCTTCAAATAAATTAGGCATATTTTAACATAAAAAGGTAAGTAATAGTGTAGAAATTTTGATTAAAAAAGATTGATCAAAAATTACATTTCAAACTAGTCTTCTAGTTTGCTGTAGATTTGAGGGTTGTTGTGAAGGAGTGTACGTCCAGTACATAACTGAACAAACTCCCTCAAAGATGCAGTAAAATAGAAGAACTAGTTCATTTGCGCGGCTACTTCGGCTGCGAAATCTTCTTCTTCTACCTCAATACCTTCACCCACTTCAAGTCTAACGAAGTTTGTGATTTGGGCTTTTCCAGCTGATTTTTCAGCGAAGTATTCACCTACTGTTTTGCTGTCATCCATTACAAATTTTTGGTCAAGAAGACATTGCTCTTGATCAAGTGTTGTGTTGTCAGAGATAAATCTTGCGATTTTTCCTGGAAGGATTCTGTCCCAGATTTTTTCTGGTTTACCTTCTGCTGCAAGTTCAGCTTTAAGTGCCACTTCTACATCTGCCATAACTGCGTCTGTAAGTTGACTCATAGAGATGTACTGTGGTACATTTTTAAGAGGTTTACCAAGTCTTACAAGCTCTTCATTCTCTTTCTCGATAGCTACGATTCTACCTTTAGTCTCATCTGCTACATACTCAGCATCAAAGTCTTTGTAAGAAAGTGTTGTTGGGCTCATTGCCGCTGCATGCATTGCGATCTCTTTAAGTACTGGAGTCATCGCTTCAGCAACATCTGCTGATTCACATTTTGCTTCGATGATTACACCATTTTGCTTGTTAGAGTGAATATAACCGTTGACAGCTGTATTTTCATCTGCATCAATAAGTGCAGAACGTCTAACAACAAGTTTTTCACCGATAGTAGCTACTTGTTGAGAAAGGTACTCTGCAAATGGTTCACCATTGATAGTAGAAGCATTGATTGCTTCTGCATCTGCAAGACTATTGTCAAATGCGTGCTTTACTACATCTGACATAAGTGCTACAAATTTGTCGTTTTGAGCAACAAAGTCTGTTTGAGAGTTAATCTCAACGATAACAGCTTTTTTACCTTCAACTTTAACACCGATAGCACCTTCAGCGGCTACTTTACCAGCTTTTTTTGCGGC
>DRQB01000218.1 GCA_011330645.1 Campylobacterota bacterium
ATTCCTGCATGACCACCACCGATAACGATTACATCATAATTCATTTTGTACCTCGAAATGCTACGTAAATCACGTAGCGCAAATTTTTGCTATAATTAGCGAATTATATCCAAAAAATGGAGCATCATGTTTACAGGTCTTATTCGTGAAATTGCCACTGTCAAAAGCTACAAAAACAACATCCTTACTATCGCTTCAAAACACAAAGCCAAACTTGGTGATTCTATTGCCATCAATGGGGTATGCTTGACTGTCATTAAAGTACATTCAGATGGCTTTGACTTAGAACTTGCAGATGAAACACGCAGTATCATCGATGAAAGTAAAATCACGGGACAAGTACACTTAGAACCTGCGATGCAGATGAATGAGCGGTTTGAAGGGCACATCGTCCAAGGACATGTGGACTGCGTAGGTACCGTCAGCCAAATCACACCAAGAGAAAATGCGACTGATTTTATCATCACTGTTGATAAAAAGTATATTGCACATATCATCCCAAAAGGTTCCATTACGATTGATGGTATTTCACTTACTGTAAATGATGTAGGGGAAGACAACTTCCGTCTGACCATCATCCCCCATACCCTCCAAGAGACACTGATGAAAAACTATAAAGTAGGCACCAAACTCAACATAGAAACCGATGTTTTTGCACGATACATAGACCACATACTTGCACATCGCCAAAACACTAAAAAAAGCTTGTCATGGGATGATGTCGATAAAATACAGATGAGTTACTAATGAATCTTTACGAGTATCTTACACCTAAAAGTGGAGAAAACTTCACCACACTGCTCGAACATAAAAATATTAAAATCAATCGTATTGTAAGTTCTTCTAACTTTGAACCGATAGAATACATCCAAGAAGAAGATGAGTGGCTAGTTTTACTTGAGGGGGAAGCTGTGCTACTTTTAAAAAATCAAGAAAAAACACTTACGAAAGGTGATACACTTTTTATCCCTGCTAAAGTGCCTCATACTGTTTTAAAAACCAATGATGGTACAGTTTGGTTAACGGTGCATATTTTTTAAAATTTTTATTTAGATAGTTACTGAAAGTTATGAAGCATTTGTCAATAAAATCCTCCCTACAATCTCTATAAATTTACCACAATACTCAGCATCACCTCGGAAAGATTTTGTGAGTTCAAATTGTACACCCTTACTTCTTTTTCCCACATTGCATATATTATCCTTCACCATCCCTTGAAACTTTTCTCTACCTATAGATAATCCAGCTTCCAAAAGTGCTTCTTGTAATGTATTCTTTAACTCTTCATCTAAACCACCTATAAATATGTGTTTTCCATAATCTTTTTCGTTTTTACCTTGTTTGTCACTACAACCATGAATAGCTATAACTATCTTTGATTTACCCACAAGTTCTTTAGCTATAGGTTCATTAAACTTATGGCTAGTAATATGCAAATGGCGATTGTTTTTATTTTTTTGACCAATAAACGAGTAATAATTAAAGCTATCACCTGCAATCAGTTTGGCTATCTCTGTAGTATTGAATTCTATTTTACCACCATGAGGGGCTAAGATTGTAATATTGGAACCTCTATCGAGATATTCAATAGTATAGTTACCAACTTCATTTTTTTGTAAATCTTTAAAACTTTCGTATAAATCTTTATGTTCTTTTAGCATTATTTATTCCTTATAAATATTATTATTTTTAAACACTACTGTTCCCATCTCTATAAATATTAAACTTGAAATTATTAAAAAATGGAAATAAGTGAAAACTCTTGATTAGTGTAAAAGTGAGTGAATTAATTTTTTCTTGCCAATATCTTTCTTTAAGAAGACTATTATACCACATATGTTCATTTTTGTCAAGTTTTTCAAGTAGAGAATATAAAATTAATTAAATATTAAGCTTTTTTTAGGTAATAAGAAATAAACTATATTATGTGTCAATTAGTCATATAAATATTTTTAGGTTCATTGTTTATTGACTGCAAGTACAAACATAATATTCCACGCATAGTCATCTTTAAATTTTACAACAATATTATTCTCTAATTTCAAACTAACCTTTTTATAAATATTTCCTCATCTTTCATACTTCTAGCTTCTGTATTACGTATTTTTTTCAATTCCATATCTATATATTCTAAATCTTCTAACATCTTCAAAGAAGCTACTGTTGAATAGCGCATCATCTGGGCACGGTGCACAAAAATGTAAAACCCATTTTCATACAGTCCTAAGCGAATGGCTGCTGCAGTTGAATAGGTAGTGAGTATGGCATCATCCTTACAGATAGCTCTCACATCAGCAAACCACTCTTTAGTCCACAGTAGAGGATTGTGTGCAGGACTAAATGCATCTTGGTAGACGACATCTATTTTTTCTTTAATTTGGGGAATACTTTCTCTTGCATCTCCAATGAGAATCTCTATTTTAAACTGTTCATCTTCATAATACAAATCCGTAGCTACAACTTTGATAATATCTTTTAACACATCAAATTCAGGGGGGAAATCGAAGGTATCTAAAGAACGTACAAGTCCTTCATCAAACTCTGGGGAAAGTATATGCACTTTGTTTTTTAGGTTATTTTTTTTAATATAATAGAGTGTAGCAAAAGTGTTGTACCCTAACCCAAAGCAGATATCTAAAATAGTAAGCTTTTCTTTATGGGATTTGAGAGAAAAAAAAGGCTTTACATGTTTTTCTAAACTTTCATGTAAAGCACCATCTTTGGTAGAGTGGTAAGGTTCATCAAACTCTTTGGAATAGAGGGTGTTTGTACCGTCTTCGCACAGAACTACCTCTTTTTGTGCTCTTAGTGTTTCATCATACATAGGAGTTGTTAAAATGCCAACTCGTCTATCTCACGGAATTTAAATGCTGCTATGAGCTCATCTATCTGTTTCTCATCGCGACGTACCAAACAGAACATCCCTTCATTGATAAAATCAATCGCATCTTCATCATGGTTATCTAAAATAATATGCTCAATAAAATC
>DRQB01000219.1 GCA_011330645.1 Campylobacterota bacterium
GGTGACCTGTATCGTAAATTCGTTATGGTAACATACCACAAAATGGTGTTTCAGTCTGGCAATCTCATAAAGCATTTTACGCTCCTTAGCAGTTTTTTGGAACTCACCTTTTTTGACGACTTCCGCGATGATACCCACAGCAATAGAAAAGACAACAAATCCAAAGATAATGAGTGTAATCGTAAAGATACGACCCATATCTGAAATAGGTTGAATCTCCCCAAATCCCACAGTGGTAAAAGTAATTCCTGTTTGATAGATGGCATCCATCAGTGGAAAATGATCAATAACCATATAACCTATTGTGCCAATAAGCATAACAAGTACTGTGAGTATAAGAGGAAGTCTAAAGGGGGCTAAATGTCCATAGTATTCGTCATTTAGTGTGATGTGGGGTTTGGGTGCGCTTCTCCAACCGAGAAAACGTTTAAATTTTTGGATAAACATCATGATAAGAGAGTATATCCTCTCTTATCTTAAAAGTGTGAGCAAGTGATTAGTTTGCTGCAGCAGCTTGCGCAGCTTTTTTCTTCATAGTTCTAAGTGTAGATGCTGCTACTTTTACTCTCTTAGTTGTTCCATCTTCAAGTGTGATTTTCACAGATCTTAAGTTTGGAAGTTGTCTTCTTTTTGTTTTGTTATTTGCGTGAGAAACGTTGTTTCCTGTTAATGGCCCTTTGCCAGTGATTGCACATTTTCTTGACATAATAATTCCTTGTGTAAAGTACCGTTTTAAGAAACGGTGAATATTTTGTGGGATTATAGACAAAAATTACATAAAATTTGCTTAAAAGAGCTTCACACTGTATTTGTGTGATTTATAGGTGGTGTGTGCTATAATTATTAAAATTTTTAATCATAGGATAATGATGTTAGTAGCTCCAAGTATACTTTCTGCAGATTTTGGAAATTTGGCACATGATGTAAAAGCCATTTGTGAAGGTGGATGTGACCTTGTGCATGTGGATGTGATGGATGGACATTTTGTACCTAACCTTACTATTGGTCCCGTGGTGGTGGAAGCTGTCGCTAAGGCAGCTACGAAACCTTTGGATATTCACTTAATGGTTGAGAACAATAGTTTTTTTGTGGATTTGTTTGCGCCACTCAAACCAGGGTTTATCTCATTTCATATCGAAGAAGAAAAGCACCCGCACAGACTCATTCAAAAGATACGTGCTTTGGGCATACGTCCTGCCATTACACTTAATCCGCATACTCCCCCAGAAGCCATTGAGTTTTTACTTGAAGATGTTGATATGGTATTGCTTATGTCGGTAAACCCCGGTTTTGGGGGACAGAAATTCATCCCTAACGTTGTAGAACGTGCACAGCGACTCAAAGCACTCATTGAGCAACGAAATCCAAAATGTCTCATAGAAGTCGATGGTGGAGTGAATGATAAAAATGTCAAAGAGCTAGAAGCAGCAGGTGTAAATGTAGTGGTGGCTGGTTCATTCGTCTATAAACATCCAGAGGGTGTGGCTGCGGCTATATCTGCATTAAAATAAGGGAAGAGATTTATGCGTATTAAGATATGTGGTATTACCAATTTGAAAGATGCTTTACATGCAGTAGAGTGTGGAGCGGATGCATTGGGATTTGTATTTTATAACAAGTCACCACGTTACATTACTCCAGCAGCAGCCAAGCGTATCATCGATAAACTCCCCCCTTTTGTTGAGCGTGTTGGACTCTTCGTCAACGAAGGGGTTGAAACCATTGATACGGTATGTCGATACTGTGATATCTCTCGGGCACAAATACATTTTGATGTGGATGAAGAATCTTTAGATGCCATCGGTCTGCAGACTTTGCCTGTAGTACGGGCAAAAGGTCCTGAAGACTTGACAAAATTTAAAGACAGATATCGACTTGTTGATGCCTACACTGAGGCTTATGGTGGTTCAGGACAGCGTCTAAACCTTGAATGGTTTAATGGGGTAGACTGCTCGAAAATCATTCTTGCTGGAGGACTGACTGCTGAAAATGTGGCACAGGTAAAACAATTAGGTTTTTATGGTGTCGATGTAAGTTCTGGAGTAGAGTCCATTAAAGGTAAAAAAGACCCTATGAAAGTAAAACAATTTATAGCCAATGCAAAAAGTCTTTGAGGAGCTGACCACAGCATTTCGTAAACAGGATGGAGTGCTCTCTGAAGAAAAATATAAGCAAATAGCTATGAAATATACCACATTGCTTGAAGACAGTGATACGATTTTTATTTTATTACAGGCTTCAGGTTATCCTATCATTTATGAAAATGACGCATATAAATTAGAGACTTGTTTTACCTCTTATGAACATCAGAAATATTGTGTGATTGACATAGAGACCAATGGTTCAAAGCCTGGGACTTCCCAAGTCATTGAGATAGGTGCAGTGATGTTACAAAATGGTGAAGTCATAGACCGTTATGAAACATTTGTAGAGTGTGCTTTTTTACCAGAGTATATTACAAAAATCACTGGTATAGAGCCAGAAGATCTCATTGGAGCGCCCACAAGAAAAGAAGCATTGATTGGATTACGTCATTTTATGGAAGATGCGATTTTTGTGGCACACAATGCAGATTTTGATTATACTTTCCTCAATGCTTCCTTTGAACGTTTCGGTTTAGGTAATATTGGTAATCCTAAACTTTGTACGATTGATCTTGCACGGCGAACTTTCGAGAGTGAACGGTATGGACTTGCTTATTTGATTGATACTTTAGATATCAAAACAGCCACACACCATCGTGCTTTCTCTGACGCAGTATGTGCTGCAAAAGTGATGGAAAAGTCATTAGAGACTATACCTCAATACGTGAGGACAGCCGATGAGTTATTACAATTTTCAAAATCTTCCAAGAAAGAACGTAGACTCAAAAAAGAAAAAAATTAACGCTCTTCTTTCCCTAAGATATAGTGTAAAAAAAGTATTTGTGCAAAGACAGCTGAAAAGATGTTGAGTACAGGAATATAGTTAAACCCTGCAGCAATCATTGCCAACATGGTTGATTTCCTTGTTTTCGCTTTTATCTGCTTCGCTTTCTTGGGATCTTTTTTATCGCTGATAAACAGAGAACTTACGTCATAAATAGTAGGTTTTTTAAGTAAAATAGACCATAACCATAACATATATACTGCCCCCACAAGAGGAATGAACATCACAGGAAAAGTAAAGATGAAGATGATGAACATGATCATGGCTGATTTGAGACTTAAAAAAATGGATGTACTAATGTTTGGCGTGCCTATCACTTTTGTATCAGGGTAATGTTTCTTTGCAAGTTTAATGAGTAGGGGCTCTACTAAAAAGGATGTGACAAGAGAAATCATAATGATAAAAATCATATAGCTGATAGCCATGGATGCCACAGAAGCACCTGTGGTTTGTAACCATTCCCATGGAAGCCATGAGAGATAGTTACCAATGAAACTATTGATACTGCCTCCAACTAACCACAATATGGCAGCCGTGATAGCAATAGCAATGAGAGTTACTTTTGTTACGAAAAACAGGACAGTTGGGGAGATAATGTCTTTAAAGCTTTTTCCTATCGTTTGTGTCATTATAGATACTCGTTCTTAAATGCAACATATCTTTTGGCAGAAGCATATAACTCTGCTACCTCTTCATCTGTAAGCGCACGTACGACTTTTGCAGGACTACCCATAATAAGACTACGGGGTGGGAACTTTTTGTTCTTAGTAACCAAACTTCCTGCTCCTACGATGGACTCTTTACCTATGACAGCACCATCTAGTATGGTGGCAGACATGCCTATAAGACAGGCATCTTCTATGGTACAGCCATGAAGCATGACTCTGTGACCTACGGTGACATCATTGCCTATGGTGGTAGGGTTACCATCTGACATATCTGCTTTTTTATGGTGGGTAACATGAATCATGCTGAGGTCTTGGATATTTGTTCTGTCACCGATGGTGATAAAATGTACATCTCCACGTACCACACAGCCAAACCATACAGCAGAGTCTTCACCCATCGTTGTTCTGCCTATCACAGAAGCGCCTTGGGCTACCCATGCATTACGGCCTAGTTTTGGTGTCCATTCTTGAAATTGCAATAACATTTTATGAATCCTTCAATATTCTGTTTGCCAAACGACTGACATAATCTGGCGTTTCTTTTTTTGTTTTATCATGTATCTTGCTTACGTATTCTTCTAACACACAGTGATTATTGACATTTTTGCCAAGTGGAGGTACTTTAGTATAGTTCCCATCAGGTTGAAGTTCCCAGCGCAAGGCATTGTCTGCAAGTTGTAGCATAAGAATTTGTTCTATTTTTTGAGTGAGATTGTCTTCGAGTATCGGTGTCATAAGTTCTACACGACGTACAAGGTTACGAGGCATAAGGTCTGCACTAGAGATATAACATTTGACTTTATCGTGTTTAAAGTAGTAGATGCGGGCGTGTTCAAGGTATTTTCCTATGACAGAAGAGACGGTGATATTTTCAGAAATACCTTTGACACCAGGTTTCAAACAACAAATACCACGGATAATAAGATCAACTTTACATTTCTCTTGAGAAGCCTTATAGAGTGCTTGAATAATATCAACATCCACTAAAGAATTTGCTTTAAGAATGATGTGTCCTTGTGTTCCAAGTTTGGACTCTTTTTCTATAAGCTTAAGCAGTTTGGGTTTAATCTGCTTGGGTGACATGAACAGTGTACCTAGTTTTGTATGGGTGGAAAATCCTGTGAGAAAATGAAAGAAATGTGTCGCATCAGTGCCAAAAATCTCTTTAGAAGTAAAGTATGAGATATCGGTATAGATTTTGGCAGTACTTGGGTTATAGTTTCCTGTGGCAAGATGTACATAACTTTGTAGTTTTGAGCCTTTTCGTTTGATGACTTGTGCTATTTTGGCATGTACTTTAAGTCCTGGTATACCATACACTACGTGCGCGCCTGCTTCTTCTAAGGCTTTTGCCCAGCGTAAATTATTTTCTTCATCAAAACGTGCTTTGAGTTCGACAAGTACCATCACCTGCTTCCCATCGCGTACTGCATCGATGAGGGCTTTAACGATGGGTGATTTTTGTCCTGCTCGGTACAGGGTCATACGTATAGCCACCGTTTCGGGATCAGCTGCAGCTTGTTTGATAAACTGAATAACTGGCTCGAAACTGTCAAAAGGATGGTAGAGTAAGACATCTTGTTTGTCTATTGCATCAAATAAATTTTCAGTATCAAGTGGTGGTAATGTTTTAGGATTAAATGTAGGTAGTACCAAATGAGAAAGCGCTTTGTCCCCTACAATTTGCCAGAGGCTTCCAAGGTTGAGTGGGAGGCTTTTATAGGTATAGATATCTTTATCATCAAGGTCAAGATGAGAGAGTAAAAATTTAGTAAGTTTTTTATCTGCACCTTCCATGAGTTCAAGACGAATCAGTGAACCTTTATTCCGTGAACGTAGTCCCTCTTGTAAGATTTCTAAAAAGTCATCCGCTTCCTCTTCTTCTATCTCGATGTCGGCATTACGTGTGACCCTAAAAGGCGTAGATGCCAAAGGTTTAAACCCTGGAAAAAGTTCTGAAGCGAAGTGCTCTACAACTGATTCTATAGGGATAAAGGTTTGTTCTACCTGTAAAAATCGTGGTAAAATACGAGGAATACGAATCAGTCCATGTTTAATATTTTTAGAATCATCTTTGAGTGTAATAGCCAGTCCAAAACTGAGGTTGTTCAGATGAGGGAACGGGTGTGTCGCATCTACTGCGATAGGGATGATGACAGGATATATCTCATTAAAAAACATCTCTTTGACAGCAAACTTTTCATCATCATTTAAGACATCATAGTTTTTCACATGGACAGAGTTGTCATGCAGCTCTGAGATAATAGAGGTATAACAGGTTTCCAGTACTTGATGCTCTTTATGTAAATAATCATGTATCTGTTCTAGTTGGTCTTTAGGAGTGAGTTTATCAGCACCTGTCTCTTGTACACGTGCTTTAAAAAGTGCTTTGAGTCCTGCAACACGTATCATATAAAACTCATCGAGGTTGGTACCATAAATTGCAAGGAACTTGAGACGTTCAAGGGGTGGAAGTTTTTCATCGAGTGCTTGGGCAAGTACACGAGAGTTAAACTGAAGCCATGAAAGTTCACGGTTAAAGTAAAGTTGAGAAGAGTTGAGGTCTGCGTTCATGGGTGTTGCCTATAAATTATATTTTCGTAATTATAGCAAAAATTTGTAGGGTGGGCATTCTTGCCCATCAAAATGAGTAATTATTGTGCATGGGTGGGCAAGAATGCCCACCCTACAGCTTCTTTACCTTGGCTATCTCATCTCTGAGTCTTGCAGCCTCTTCAAAGTCTAAGGTTTTTGCAGCTGCGAGCATCTTGGCTTTGAGTTCTTTGACAAGTTGCTGACGTTCGGCTTTGGGCATCTTATCCATTTTTGAGCGTTTGTTATAAAGTTCACCTGCATCTTCTACTTTAAGGTCTGTGTCTAAATCTCGAAGCGTGGTTTTTGGCGTAATACCATGTTTTTTATTGTATGCTATCTGCTTTTGGCGACGTGCCTGTGTGGTCTCTATGGTAAATTTCATAGAGTCAGTCATCTTTTTGGCATACATAAGCACTCGACCATTGGCATTACGCGCAGCACGTCCAGAGGTTTGAACAAGTGCGGTTTTGGAACGTAAAAATCCTTCTTTATCCGCGTCCAGTATGGCAACGAGGCTTACTTCTGGCAGGTCAAGGCCCTCTCTAAGCAGGTTAATCCCTATAAGGATATCAAATTCCCCCAAACGTAAGGAACGTATGGTTTGGTTACGTTCTATGGCGTCCATATCAGAGTGCATATGGCGACATTTGAGTCCCAAGTCGTTGTAGTAGGTACTGAGTTCTTCTGCCATCTTTTTGGTAAGCACGGTAATGAGCACACGTTCTCCACGTGCTATCACAGGCTTCATACGGTCATGCAGATTTTCTACCTGATAGGTAGAGTCTATCACTTCTATGGGAGGGTCAAGTAGTCCTGTCGGACGTACCACTTGTTCTGCTACTACGGATGATAGTTCAGTTTCCAGTTCATTGGGCGTGGCAGAGACGAAGAGGTAGTGGGGTGCTTTGTCGATGTACTCTTCAAAACGAAGCGGACGATTGTCAAGGGCAGAGGGTAGTCTGAACCCATGGTCTACCAGTACTTCTTTGCGGCTTCTGTCCCCTGCGTACATTCCTCTAAACTGTGGCAAAGAAACATGAGACTCATCGACGATGACAAGATAATCATCATGCATCGCTTCAAAGTAGTCCATCATGGAGTAGGGGGTCTCTCCGGGTGCTTTACCTGTGAGGTGACGGGAATAGTTTTCTATCCCCTTACACATCCCTGTGGCTTCTATCATCTCTAAGTCAAACTCTGTACGTTGTTTAAGGCGGTTATACTCTATCATACGGTCTGCTTGTTGGTAGTAAGTAAGTCTTTCGTCTAGTTCTTCTTCTATGGTTTTGACCGCACGCGCAAGTTTCTCCTTGCTTACGATGAACTGATTAGCAGAGTAGATAGTGACCTCTTTCATCTCTTCTTGCTTTTCACCTGTAAGAGAGTTAAATTCATACACGGCTTCTATCTCATCTCCAAAAAACTCTACGCGAATGGCAAACTCCTCTGCATAGGCAGGGTAGATGTCTATCACCTCGCCATTGACTCTAAAATCTCCACGGTCAAAAAACTCATCGTTTCGTTTATACCCCATGTCTACGAGTCTGAGTAGCAGCGCTTTTTGATTATGTTCTTCTCCTACGGTGAGTTTTTGGACGATGCTTCTATAATCCTCAGGACTTCCCAACCCATAGTTGGCAGATACAGAAGCGATGACAATGACATCGTCATGATGTAGTAGTGAAGCAGTAGTGCTGAGTCTTAGTCTTTCGAGTTCTTCATTAATAGAAGAGTCTTTTTCTATAAACAAATCTTGACGAGGAAGATACGCTTCAGGCTGGTAGTAGTCATAGTAGCTGATGAAGTACTCTACATGATTGTTGGGAAAAAAACTTTTAAACTCAGAGTAGAGCTGAGCGGCGAGTGTTTTGTTATGTGTCATAATGAGTGTTGGTTTTTTGGTACGCTCTATAACCTTTGCCATGGTGTAGGTTTTCCCTGAGCCTGTAACACCCAGGAGTGTTTGGTATTGGTTGCCTGCTTCTATAGAGCTGGAGAGTGCATCTATAGCTGTAGGTTGGTCACCTTCAGGTTTGTAAGGGCTGTTTACTGTGAAGTTTGGCAAAAGAAACCTTTGTAAGGTGCGGGGGCGACCACACCAATAATTTTGAATACAAAGGTGCGGTAGCAACCGCACCCTAGATAATCTGAAAACATCATAAATAAAATTCGCAATTTTTTAATAATTTTTGCTATTATAACACAGCAAATAAAATTATAAACTATTATATAGGAGCGAAAGAAATGTCGGCACTTCAAAGACTACAAGAAAAAATAGAACAATGGAAACGTGACCATGATGAAATCAAAAGACAAAATGCTGATTTGAAAAGTCAACTTGCAGGTGTTGCAGGTGCGCATGAAGCGAAAGAAGCATTGAGCTTAGAACTGGAAAATAAAAAGAGTCAATGTCAAAGTCATGAAGAAACCATAGCGTCTCTGCAACAAGAATTAAAAGAAAAAGATGAAGAGATAGAAAAAATTATTGCTCAAGTTGAAAGTTTACTTGCATAAGTACAGATGACTCAAAGGGAAGAAGATGAAAAATGTTGCACTTACCGTTTCAGGTAACCGTTATGAAATTAAACTTGAAGATGCTTTTGCTGACTTTGTAAACAAAGACCTGCAAGAAGCAGGGGTCAACCTAAACACAGACAACAAACCAGACAAACTCCTCAAAGCCTACCTACGTCTTGCCAAACAGGCGACCTCTTATGAAGATGAGATAGAGCTACTCATAGAAACACTGGATGGATTATAGAAGATAATTTTTATCCTTTGACTTTTTTGACATTTTTTTGTGTTATACTTCTGCAGGTCAGTTATTGAACTGATACTATAAACATTTTAACAGGAGTTAATCATGAATAACATGAGACGCGGATTCACAATGATCGAATTGATCTTTGTAATTGTAATTATCGGAATTTTGGCAGCGGTAGCAATACCTAAATTAGCAGCAAACAGAGATGATGCTGAAGCAGCAACTTGTACACAAGAAGTTGGACAACTTATTCAAGAAATGTCAGCATCTTATACAAAATTAGGACATGCAAGTTATGTAGCATCACAAATTCAAAGTATCACAAATATATCTGTAGGTAACTTAGGTACAAAAGGTATTACTAATAATGGAACAACTGTATTGGCTTCAGGTACAGCAATTAACTATGAATGTGATAATGTTGTGGTAGCCACTTTAACGGGTACTGATTCAGGAACTGACTTTAACCTTTCTGTTGTTACTCCAACAGTAGCAGCAGCAGGAACACCAGCAGCATCAAAAGCAGTAACAAATATTTCTACAAATCTTGGTGTAGCACCAGCTACGGCTAAAATCTTTACACTGTAAATCTTTTTCTGAAAGTGTTCCATTCCCGTAGGAATGGAACACTTCTTAATCTTACCAGATAGAATATTCCACCCTACTACCACTTCCCTTTTTATACTATTATATTTTTTAATCAATATAGGATTTTGACAATTATTTGACATTTTTATAATAGACTCTATTAATAGATGAAGTATCTGAATATTAAGGATATATAAATGAGAAAAGCATTTACAATGATAGAAATAATTTTTGTAATCACAATTATTGGGTTACTCGCCGGAGTAGCACTACCTAAACTTATGGCAAATAGAGATAATACTATGGCTTCCATTTGTGCAAATGAAGTGGGACAAATTATCCATGAAATTGCAAATGCCTATACACAGAATGGATATAATGATTTTAAAAACTTAACAATTCGTGATATTAGTAATGTGAAAACTCAGGTAAGTACAATAGACCATGGTATTTTTGAAACACGAACTACGAAAGTAAATATAACTGGTGTAACTTACTATTGTAATGGTGAAGCTATTGTTAAATTAGTGGGGCAACGTTCTGGAGAAGACTATAATTTAACTATAGAAGATAAAATGCCTTTGAATCCAGATGCTTTTCAAACTAAACAAAAATTAATAGACCAAAATATTTTAGTAAATAATGGATTTAAAAATTATAAGCTTTAATATTATTTTTATGTAAAATATCCAGAAAAATTAAAATAAAAAATTTAACATTTTTCAGTTATAATGTAAATAGATTAATTCAAGGAATAGACTATGCAAACCACTTATCGAACAGCATTTACGATGCTTGAACTTACTTTTGTTGTAGTTATTATTGGTATACTTTCTGCCATAGCTGTACCAAAATTTGCAGCCACACGTGATGATGCAACTATAGCAAAAGCAAAAACAACAATAGCATCTGTACGCAATGCGGTGGCAGCAGAAAGACAGAAACGTATTTTACGTGGTAGTTTCACATCTATCAGTAACTTATCTTCATCGTCAGGTCTTGATAAACCTATTTTTGATGGATTTGATGGCAATATAAGTAATAGTGTTTTAGAGTATCCTTTACAGTCATGTAAAACAGC
The DNA here is from genome assembly GCA_011330645.1 of Campylobacterota bacterium. Taxonomy (GTDB): domain Bacteria; phylum Campylobacterota; class Campylobacteria; order Campylobacterales; family Sulfurovaceae; genus Sulfurovum. The sequence continues at coordinate 10,625 of DRQB01000219.1, forward strand.
GTCATCAGAAGGTTGTTGGAGACAAAATGCTACTGGGACAGAATATACTTACAATATGCCTGTATCAGGTAGTGTGGTATTTGAATTAAAGAATAATAGATTTGATTGTAAAGTGCGTACTGCAACAAACTGTATAAGACTTACACGATAACTTGCAATTTTACGAAATATCTCTTTTAAGATCAAGTGCTCCAAGCTTGATTTACCATTCTCTTATGCCTCTCTCAAAAGGCAGTATCGTTACGGTACCACTTAAAACGACAGTCAAAGAAGGGGTCATTGTACATGAGGTACAAAAACCATCTTTTGAAACAGAAGCCATTGTCTCTGTTTCTGAGCATTACTATAGCATTGAACAGATGGAGATTGCCAAGTTTATCTCTGAGTATTATTTTTCTTCTTTTTCTGAGGCGATTTCGTTGTTTTTGCCATATATCGTAGGGTGTTGTGCCCCCACAACACCAAAAAATGAAAC
>DRQB01000220.1 GCA_011330645.1 Campylobacterota bacterium
GAAGCCTACCAGGTACTGGGCGAACTCTATGAACAACAACTCGATGATTCCGTCGAAGCCATGAACTGCTATCGAGAAGGCCTGCTGCTCAGTTCAGAATGCCGCGAAGTTTCCCGACTGGAAGATAATTCAGGTGTTAGAGAAGCACTGCCGTATAATTAGTGTGTATCGATTTATTGATGGATTCGTTACTGCTTAGTTTGAGTCAGCTAGAATCAGAGACAGACAATAATGGATAAAAGAGGCAAATCATCAGCAGGTTGAACTTGGTTCAGATCATGTGGAAGTGATTCCAGGAAAAGAAGTCTTCGATAAAATCTGAAATAGAAGAGAAATGGAGATAGACGGAATCTGTATATCTCCATATTTATGACTCTGAATATTAAAACTATTCTGTGTCAAATAAACATAGGAGTAAGCTTCAAGAAATGGACTCATCTCTTAAGACAAGGATATGCAATCAAATCTTTAAAGTTAAAGTTGACATTCAGTCAGCTAGTGAAAATGATGCTTCTTTTACTCTTGATTATGAAGATGGACGGTATCGTCAAAATGAATTGGTTGGTCTAATTCGAGATGCTGTTCCATTTTTTGCACTCACAGAAGATGAAATTGCAACGATAGACAAATCAGACTGGAATAGAAATAGCTTTACACGAATATCAGATGCAAATAGAAAATCAAAAGGCGATTATGGCGAGCTTTTATTATTCCTAATCTTGAGTATTTTTTATGACATTCCCAAATTTGTAACAAAAGCTAGGTTGAGATCAACTACAAGAGAGCAAATAAAAGGCTTTGATTGTGCGCATTTTTCTATTAGTAACTCCAAAGTCACATTATGGCTTGGTGAAGCTAAATTCCACCAAAACATTAGCGGAGCTATAAGTTCTGCGCTCAAATCAATAAAAGAACATCTGAATGATTCAGAAAGAATCAAGTCCGAGCTGAGATTACTTGGTGGTGAAATAGAGCTAAACAAACAGCTTGAAAATGAAAAATATGAACTGCTAAAAAGTTATGTAACCGGAGGTAGATCATTAAACAAAGTTGATATTGCAGTTCCTGTTTTATGTACATATGACAGCAAGTGTATAAAAGAGTTCTCTGGAGATATAGATAGTGATATTGATTCAGATGATTTCAAAGAAAAAATAGGTTTAGAACTGGAAGAGAACTTTAAAAAAATCTACAGTAAGAGCTGGCCGAAAAGAAGCAATATAAAAATAGTTTTCTTTATTGTACCTTTAGAGTCAGTTTCTGATCTAAAGGAAAGCATTGAACTTGTAGAAAATGCCATGAAATTTTGATTGGAGTTAGTATATGAACCAGCAAATAACCTATGGCATTGAAAAAATTAAAAGTAAGAAAAAAATCAGTACAGACACTCTTGAAACCTTGCTAATTGATGTATATCGCTTACTTGATTCAAAAGATGAACAAGATTACAACCAATGCCTTTCTGCAATCTGTCATATAGCTAATTACAATTCAGATGATCGAATGGTACAACAGCTTTTACATGACTGCATCGTAAAGTCCAGAGTATTTCTATATGATGATCTTCTAGAAAAAAACAATGAAACCTATACACCGACTATTTCACCGCAGGACAATCTGTTAAGAAACTTTTATACCAGCCAAAAAACAAATACAACTTTAACTAGACCTCAAAAAGAAATATTTGATGCATTTCAAAAAAATAAAAGATTGGTGGTTAGCGCCCCAACATCGTTTGGAAAAACAAGGATTGTTAGAGAGATAGTTTTACATAACAATTATAAAAACATTGCTTTTATAATGCCCACGGTATCACTACTCTCTGAGCAATATCAAGAGCTAAGGAAGAGTGTTGAAGGGTACACAATTTCAAAATCTTCAAAAGTTAAAATTGATAAAGAAAAAAGTTATATTTTGGTTTTAACACCAGAGAGAATGTCAGCATTTTTTGAAGAAAATCCAGAATTTAAAATTGATTTTTTTGTAATGGATGAAATCTATAAAGTAGATTTCAAACTTGATGATGATCGGTTCAGAGTTTTTTCAGATATTCTCTACCGTTTATCTAAAACAGAAGCTGATTTCTATCTTGCAGGCCCATATATATCAGATTTTAGTAAAAACTTTAGAGATAAATTTAATGTAGAACTAAAAAAATATTCAACAGAAATAGTTCAAAAGGATTATTATGCTTTAGACAATAATAAGAACAAGGGGATTCATCCTGTAGAAAATGGATCCATAAAAATTATTGGTAATAAATTTAAGAATCTGCTTAGATTAGTTTCTGAAGAATCCATTGATGGAAAATTTCTGATTTACCGTTATCAGAAACAATATGTAGAGGATACAGCTAAAAAGTTTTTGGATACATGGCCTGTAAAACCTCACAACAAAGAACTTGTTGATTATTTGTCAAACTCCGTGTCTCCTAATTGGGATTTGATTTCTTGTATCAAACGCGGAATTGCCTTTCATCATGGTGCAATGCCGAGACATATCCAAGATTTAGTTGTAGATGAGTTTAATGACAGTAGTGATAATGGGCTAAACTATCTTTTTTGTACAACCTCACTGACTGAAGGTATCAATTCGGCTGCAAAAAATGTTGTTATTTACGATAAAAAAATTGGTACAGGTGATCTATTAAAAACATTAGATAGAAAAAACATAGAAGGTCGTGCTGGTCGATTTATGCAACATTTCATCGGTCGTGTATTTCACCTTGAAACACAAGAAGACGATGATGGAGAAACATCTGTTGAAATTGAATACCTGGATAGCTCAAACGCCGCATTAGAAACTTTAATTCAATTGGAAAGTGATGATATACCACAGACCAAGGCTAAACTCTTAAATTCGTATGCTGATAAACTTGCAGAGCAAAAAATTGACCCATTACTAATAAAAGAAAATAGATTTGTAAAAGTTGATGGTCAATTAGAATTAATAAAACATTTGAGGACTGGAAATAATTTAGATTGCTATTATTTTAGAGAGCAATTACCAGTAAAAGACTGCTTAGATAGTATTTTATCATGTTGCTATGACTATTTATTTACCGATCATGACAAAGGAAGAAATTTTAATACAGATGTCGGCAAGTCAATTTTGATAGGATTAACGAAATACTATATTTACTATGATCCTTCGTTTAAAGAGCTTCTAAGTTCAGATACAGTGCAAAAAGCAAGAGCCAATGACAACTCTCGCATAAGATATGTATTTGACTTAATGTCAAAATACTTTGAGTTTTTCTGGCCTATGTATCTTAAAACTTTTTCTAACATTTATAACTTTGTAGCAACAGAGAAACACCAAGCGTTGATAGCTCTTGATATGGTTATAGCTAAGCTTGAATATGGAACTACTGAAAACCATGAAATAATCTTGAGAGATTCTGGTCTACCTAATGAGATAGTAAAGAAACTTTCACCTTATTTTAAAGGTTGTGAAACATACGAAGATATATACAAAGTTAGTCGTTCAAAAAACAATGAAATAAAAAGCTCTATCCATCCAATAGAGAGTAAAATTCTAGATAAGTACATATAGGCACAGAGCAAGTAAATCTAGGTGACACCTACGGCGCACCTGATTTAGGCGTTATACACAATAAAAAGGAGATCACTGGTGTAAGTAATATTTGGAAAATATGTTGGGAAGTCCATTAAACTCCTTATGCTTAAAAAGCCAAGCTATATCAAATGAGTGTTAAATTAGCAGTCTCCAACAGGTGCAATGGCGAAAGAAAAGCATTTAGAGACACCTTCTAAATAAAAATTAGAATATAACATATTACTGAAAAATTAATCTTAAAATAACTCTCTTTATATTGAAGTTAAGTTTACAAAAAAATAGTCAATATCTACAAACGATGGATGTTAATCTGAATGACAGGCAGGAGATAGTCTTCCTGGTATTATGAGTAAAGTAAGTCGGGTAGTTTTGTTTCCGGCAGAGTGATTTTAATTGCTGTTCAGAGGGTAATTATTGGCGACCCAAAA
>DRQB01000221.1 GCA_011330645.1 Campylobacterota bacterium
GATTAAAATTTAATCACCCTATTATGCTTTACTTTACTTAGAATATAATATACTATGTCTATAGAGTAACTAGACTTTAAAAACATATCCACTAAAAAGGAGTAAGATATGACAAAAATCAGACGCGTAATAGTACTAACAAGCATGACTTTCACTATGACATTTGCAAGCACACAAAATACTTATGCATCTATGAGTACCATCGAACTACAGAAACAAGTTGAAACACTAAGCAAACAAGGAACACTACCTTTTGAAATGGGATTAGAACTCATTAAAAGATGGCAACACCTATAATCACCCCTGAGAATGAAGTATCTTAACTGTTAAGTATCCCAAAATTCATGGACATCTTTTTTTCGAAAAATATATCCTAAAGTATTACAAATTTTTGTAGGACTTAATCGTTTCCCCACTTCATCTCCCCCTAAAAACTCTGTCTTTTTAAATCCAAATTTTTTTGCATTTTGAGAAAATATTGTCTGCTTGGTACTTTGTATAGGTGCAACAGCATCAAAAACCTCATTGATTACTTCATGTTGAATCAAAGAGATGATAATGCCTACGACATCATCTCTATGAATATAATTGGTTCGGCTATCTGCTGTAAGTACTTTCCCTGCTGTATATTTTCCTGCGATACGATCATACCCCATCAGTCCACCCAAACGTAATATCACAGCATTTTCATGTAAAGTTTGTATCGTATTTTCTGATTCAACAATAGAAGATTTACCATCGTAAAAAGAGATGGAACTAAGAAATATTACTTGTGTACTAGAGTCAATTTTTTCTAACGTTTGCACCAATACTTCCAAATGATTACCTCGGGGTGGGATACCTATGACAAGTACATCACATACATACCCTTTAGCTTTATCATTGGCACAAATATCTTTACCTAAACAATAGACATGATAATGCGGTGTTAGCTGTTGAGACAATGCCTGTCCTATCCATCCACATCCTAAAATAGAAATTTTTTTAGTACTTTTCATACTTTAGTGTAATAAAATTTTCTTTAAAACCTCTCTAATTTATCAGTAAAATGAAAGCAAACCCATATTAGTATTAATATAAAAGGATATAACTATGCTTTCTAAAACATTCATACTACTCTCACTCTTGACGCATTCGCTTTTAGCACAAAATACCCTATTTACTTTTGAAGATAACACGATTGAGACATGGAAAAAAAATGCAACATGGAAAGTTGAACGAGACACAAATTCAAACGTCCTTTCACTTCTCAAAAGAGCTTCTTCCTCTTTCAATCTTTGTTATAACCCAAAAGTGTCATTTTTAAATGGTACAGTCACTGTACAATTTAGAGCCAATTCGGGGCATATTGACCAAGGTGGAGGTATTATGTGGAGGGTACAGGATGATAACAACTATTATATCGCTCGTTTCAACCCCTTAGAAGATAATTTTCGTTTTTATCTTTTACATGAAGGGATACGTGAAGAAATCAGTTCTGCAAATGTACACCTGTCCAAGGGATGGCACAGTATGAAAATCATACAAGAGGGGAATCACTTTGAAGGATTTATAGATGGTAAACTGTATTTAAAGTCAACTGACTCACGTTTACAAAAAAGTGGCGGTGTTGGTGTGTGGACCAAAGCCGATGCTATGACTTCATTTGATGATTTAAACATAAGTACCCATCAATAATCATGAAAAATCTTATTTTTTTTGTCTTAAGCTTTTTATCTATCGCCTGTACTTCAGAACAACAGGACAAGACCCTTACAGTTTATGTCTCTGAAGATCAAGTTTTTTCAGAGCCTCTGCTCAAAGACTTTGAAAAAGAAACAGGTATTAAAGTCAATGCTGTCTATGATACAGAAGAATCTAAAAGTACAGGAGTCATGAACCGTCTCATCGCAGAAAAAAACAACCCACAAGCTGATGTATATTGGGCAAATGAACCCATACGTGCAGAAGTCTTAAGACAAAAAAATCTTTTGACACCGTACCTCAGCCCTAATGCAAAGGGAATTCCTCAAAAATTTAAAGAAAAAAATAACTACTGGACAGGCTTTTCAGCAAGAATCAGAGTACTCATTGCAGCAAATACACTCAAAGAAAAACCTGATTCCATTTTAGACTACACGCGTTCAAAATATAAAGCAAAAACTGTCATTGCCAATCCCCTTTTTGGCACTACAACGGCACATGTCGCAGCACTTTTTTCCGTATGGGGTGAAACAAAAACCAAACACTTTTTAGAAAAACTCAAAGAGAATCAAACCGTACTAAGTACAAGCAATGGAGAGAGTGCAGACTTTGTGGCTTCTAAACAGTATGCCTTTGCTTTAGTTGATAGCGATGATGCCATCTCTAGATTTAGGCAAAAACAAAATATCAGTATTATTTATCCTGACCAAAAAGAAGGAGAAGTAGGTGTCTTTGTCGTCCCCAATGCAGTGATGATGATAGCAAATGCACCACACCCTAAAATGGCACAGAAATTCATTGACTTTCTTTTAAGTAAAGAGAGTGAAGAGAAACTTGCCCGTGCAGACTGTGCACAAATCCCATTGCATCAAGGTGTCACGGCACCTAAAGGTTTAAAATCCATCTCTACACTCAAAGTCATGCAAGTTGATTATGCATCTGTGGCACAAAAAATGGTAGAAAGTCAAAAATACTTAAAAGACTGGGTATCCCAATAATGCATCTTCAAAGAAGTATCCCAACGTTTATCATGGCTATACTTCTATCTCTTGCATTACTTCCCCTGCTTATGATGTTTTTCCACACCCTCTACACAACACAAGGTTTTTCCCTTTCTACCTATAAAGAGATGTTCCAAACACCATCACTTTGGCATACTTTTCAAAACAGTCTTTTATTGTCACTACTTGTTGCAACAAGTAGTACAGTGATAGGCACACTTTTAGGCGTACTCTTAGGTAAATCCAATGTAAGATTTCGCTCTGCATTACTCTTAATACTACTTCTTCCTTTACTTATACCACCTTATATCCTTGCCTATTCTTGGTTTACACTTCTGGGAAACAGTCCATTGCTTTTTGGTTTTTGGGGTACAGCTTTTATTCTTTTTTCTATTTATCTTCCTATCCCCATATTCCTTACGATACTTTTTCTAAAACAAATCAATCCCAAAATGGAAGAAGCTGCATTACTTTATGCACCTTGGACTACAGTACTGAGATACATTACCCTACCCCTCATTTTCCCTGCTACTCTTTTTTCTTTTCTTTTAGTATTTATGCTGAGTTTTGGTGAATTTTCTGTAGCAAACTTTTTACGTTACCCTATTTTCCCACTAGAGAGTTTTACCCAGTTCTCGGCATTTTATGATTTTAAAGTAGCTACTGTCACTGCTATGCCCATGCTTTTTATTGCCTTGATTGTATTGGCATTACAGAAACTAACCACAGGTCAATCTTTACGGTTTTCGGCACCCTATCATGTTATAACCATTGATTTGAAAGAAAACGAAAAACCCTTTTTTCTAACTCTCTTGCTTTTTGTAACATTTACTGTATTACTTCCTTTATTCTCTTTATCTGTACAGATAGATATCAACAGTTTTTCCCTCGCCTTTCAAAAAGCCATAGCCCCGTTAGGCAGAAGTCTTCTTTTTGCTGCGCTAGGGGCAACATCTTTACTCTTTTTTGGCTTTTTGTCTGCATACTTAATCGAACAAAAACATACCTATAGTACACTATTTTCAACCATAACACTCTTCCTGTTTATCTTACCCTCCACCCTCATTGGTATTGCACTCATCGTTTTTTACAATACTCCTTATACTAACTTTATCTATGCCACACCAGTTATTATACTCTTTGCCTATACTATCAAGTATCTGTTTTTAAGCAGTAAGATCATAGAAAAAAAGTTAGCACAAATTCCCTGTTCTCTCATAGAGTCTGCCAAGCTTACTGGTGCTTCAGAAAGACAAATAATATGGTTTATTATCCTTCCTTTGGCTAAAGATGCACTACTTGTCACATGGATGGTAGGATTTATCTTCTCTTTACGTGAAAGTACACTGACCATGCTGGTTTACCCTGCAGGTTCAGATACCCTACCTCTGTATATTTTTACACAAATGGCAAATGGCGACCCCAAAATCATCGCCTCCTTATGTCTTATCATGATACTCCTAGTCATACTTCCCTTAGGCATTTACTTTATATTCAAGCGAGTACGTACATGATCACACTTAAACATATCACCATGATTCAAAATAATAAGAAAGTATTGGAAGATTTCACTCTTGAAATTAAAGCCAAGGAGCGTGTGGTTATTTTAGGGGAATCAGGTTCAGGGAAAACAACGATTTTACGCCTCATCGCAGGGTTTATTGCACCAGATAAAGGGGAGATTCGTATTGACCATACAATCGTTGCAAACGAAGGAGAGATACTGTGCCCACCACACGAAAGAAATATCAGTATGGTTTTTCAAGACTTGGCACTCTGGCCACATATGTCTGTAGGTGAAAATGTTTCTTTTGGGTTAAAAATACATGGTTTTTCGAAAGAAGCCCGTATCAAAAAAGTCAAAGAAATGCTCAAGCTTGTAGGACTTTTGGATTATGAAAGTAGACATATTGATGTACTCTCAGGTGGGGAACGTCAGCGTGTAGCACTTGCTCGTGCACTAGCACTTTCTCCTAAAATACTACTCATGGATGAACCCCTTTCCAGTCTCGATACCAAACGCAATAAGATCCTACGTAAAGAAATCATTAAACTCCAAGAAAAACTAGGCTTTACCCTAGTGTATGTCACACACAATCAAGAAGAAGCAAATGAAATTGCTACAAGATTAATTTTTATTTAAAGATGATTTTTGTCACACTTATTTCTAAATAAGGCAACAAGTATTTTGACTTTTTTAAATTCACTCTAAGTAAAAAATACCTATAATTCATCCGCTAAACTATTCGTGAGAATAGGACAGAAAGCTACGGGTCTTATGGGGAAGATAAGACAGCCGAGTTGCACAATGTGCGGCAACCTCCTTTTTAAAGAACTCAATTAATTTCATGCCGCATTTTGTTGTCCTTTCTCTCA
>DRQB01000222.1 GCA_011330645.1 Campylobacterota bacterium
TATACTCTGCATGTATCTGTTCGACTATTTGAGCAAAAGGATCTGCCTCATCTTCTTCAAGTACAAGACCCTCAACTTCGACTTCAGGCGCAGGGATATGTTCTTCCATCCATGCATAAAAGTCGTTGAAGTAACGGTTATGACTCACAGACATTGGGAAGGTTGCATCGGCACCAAACTCTAAAAACTCCCAGTAACGCTCTTCTTCTTTGTCATTGTCTATCTTGTTTACAACAAGTGCTAGAGGTTTGTTCATCTCTTGGAGTTTGTAAAAGAGTTCTTTGTCTTCTGCGTCGGGGATGCTTTTACCATTGACCATGTAGATGATAATGTCTGCTTCCTCAGCAGCGCGGAGTGAAAACTCTGCTACTTTTGTAAAGAGTTCTGTGGAGTAGTCTATCCCCCCAGTATCTAGTACTTCAAACTCACGGTTACCCGAAATAGTCACGATACGCTTTTTAATGTCACGGGTCGTCCCAGACATATCTGAAGTAATGGCATCACGCTGTCTAGCCAAACGGTTAAAGAGTGAAGACTTTCCTACGTTAGGGCGTCCTACAATGGCTACTTTTTTTAAAGGTTGTTCTTGCATTTATGTTTCTTTCAATTGATATTCTCTCTATACTGAGAATAGAAGGGGTTTAATTGGTTGAATTATAGCATAGTTGTTATTTGGACTCGATAGCCTTCACATCAATAATCTCTAACTGTTTCAATTCTGCTTCCCGTTTAGCCAAGCGTTTGCCTCTGTAGTAGTAACCTGTAGCGGCTCCTCCTGCAGCGGTGAGGGTGAGTAGGGCAGCTGTCATCATCTGGGCAAAGACAAAGAGGGCGCCTACGCCCAGTACCCCTGCAAATGCGGCACCTACTTTGAAGTTGGCTTTAGCATGGGTAACTTTGGCTTCTCTGGCTATGTTTTTTTCTGCTTTGACACGGATGTCTTCACGCTCTTTGGCAAAAGAGTCTTTCATCTTTTCGACTGTGTCTTTTTTACTATGTCCTGCCATAGAGTCAAACCAAAAAGATAAAACCAAGGCTATAAAGAGTAAGGGCACGATGAATTGAAGTAGCCCTGAACCTTTTAAATTTCCAGAAGAAAGAGAGAACAATACTGCAGTAATCAACTCTACAAGTACAATGCCCATGAAAAATTTAAAGAGTTGCATCAATTACACCTTTTTTACTACATTATACAGTTTTTTCATTAGCTAGCTTTTCCACATAAATACTTTGAGAAGGGAAAGCAAAGCTGGATTTGTTGTCCTCTACAATTTGCATGATTTGAAAATGTACATCCTCTCGGATATCTAAGTATTTATCCCAATTTGCTGTAGAGGTAAAGGTATAGATAAAAATGTTGAGTGAGGAGTCTCCAAAAGACTCAAAATTGACTAAGAGGGTATCATGATGAGAAATGCCTTCATGATTATGTAACATGTATTTTATCTCTTCGACGATAGTGGCTATCTGTGCCTTGGTGGTTCCATAGGTAAGCCCTACATTCATCTTAATCCGTCGTATGCCTCGACGTGAAAAGTTTTCTATAGGAGTGTTGGCAACAACCTGGTTGGGTACGGTGATGAGTGATTTCTGAAACGAGCGTATTTTGGTGGTACGCATCCCTATGGCTTCTACAACACCTTCTGTATTCCCTACTTTTATCCATTCACCTATGCGTATGGACTTATCCGCAAGCAGGGCAAAAGAACCAAAAAGGTTAGAAGCAGTGTCTTTAGCTGCTAGTGCAAAGGCCAAACCTCCCAGCCCTAAAGAAGCAATAAGTGCTGTAACATTAATGCCCCAGACTTGTAGCATGGCAGCGAGTCCTAGTCCACCTATGAGTATTTTGACTATTTTGAGTATGAAGTCGCCCATCTCTTTAGAAAGGTCTGAATGGAATTTTGCAGTGGTTGCATGAAAAACACCTCTTAAGGCATTGGCTATGGCGATGATGGCCCAGAAAATGTCAAAGACGATGAGTGTATTGAGAATATTTTTGATGGTTTGAGTTTCCCAAAAAATAAGTGCAAAAAAGAGGTGAAGTCCTATGACTATAAAAGCAAAACTGACAGGACCTTTAAGTGCAGAGATGATTTTATCATCATAGTATGTTTCTGTATGTTTGCTCAGTCTTTGTAGGGTTTCCATAATTATGTAGGTAAAAAAGCGACGTAACCCTAAAAAAAGCAGTAACACTAAAACGGCTGCCATTAAGTTTCCCAAAGGGATACCCAAAAGACTTTCTGCTAAAAAAGGGAATTTATTGTAAAAAGGTGCAAGTATGGTTTGGACAATATGATCCAAATTCATATCTAAGCCATCAATGACATTAAGGGCTTTGGTTTCAGTAATATTCACATCTGTGATTGGCATCTTTAAGTCTCCACACGATTTATTCACATAATTATAGTAGAATTTGGTATAAATTGAGATAGAGTTACGTCTTAAAGGATAATGATGATTAAAAGAATTTTAATAGCAAGTAGTCTGTTTTTACTGTTAAGTACGTATGCTTCTGCAAAAGTAACACACTTAAACTACAAAGCAACGTTTGGAATATTTGGTACGGTAGGCACGATTAAGAATAAACTTACACAGCATACAAAAACCTATCAGATAGACACCACAGTACAACTTGCAGGACTCGCCAAAATATTGATGGGTGGGCAAACAGAACGCTACGTTTCAAAAGGTCATATGGAAAATGGTTTGATGGTAAGTGATATGTATCAGATGATAAGTAGAAAGAAAGACAAGGTCACAAGTAAAGTCTATCAGATCCACCATAAAGGCAAATATGTGACGAAACGATACCGCAAATGGATTAAGGGAAAATTGGTAGAAGATACAAAAAAAAGACTCTCTTTTTATGCAAAAGATGATTTGCTGACACTCTATTTCAATCTGGGGCATGCCATTAAGAAAAAAGGTAAAAA
>DRQB01000223.1 GCA_011330645.1 Campylobacterota bacterium
AAATAATGAAAGATTATATCTGATGTTTGCTAACCATTTGTTAATTCAGAGTCCATTTCTCTTATTTCAAATTCATGCGTTACCTAAATTTCCACAACCAATCTAAATCCAATAAAATAGTTCTTTCCGCCACTTCCTAAATTTATCCGTGAAGTACAGCTACATTTGTCTGCATCAGCATTATAAGAGCCTCCACGAAGTACCCTACCCTTTTCGCTTGCTACACCATACGCTGAGCCATCTCTAGGTGTTTCACTGTAGTCATCAGCATATCTGTCTAGACACCACTCCCAGACATTGCCATGCATGTCATACAGTCCCCATGCATTAGGTTTTTTTGTGCCTACATCATGGGTAACTTTTCCTGCATTGTCAGCATACCATGCATACTCTCCAAGCAAAGCTTCATCATCACCGAAACAAAATTTACCCTCAGAGCTGGCACGACAGGCATACTCCCACTCAGCTTCTGTTGGTAATCTATACTTCTTCCCCTCACGCTCACTCTTCCACTGTGCATACGCCACAGCATCCGTCCACTTCACCCGACGCACAGGTACATCAAATCCAAGATGTTCATGGCGCTCTTCAGGTACCACCGCACCTGTAGCCTGAGCGTAAAGCATATAGTCTTCTACCGTCACCAAGTATTTCGCCATTGCGATGTCATAATCTATAGTCACTTCATGACGTGGCTTTTCTCTATCTCTTGCATTTGCATCATCTGTCCCCATGAAGAAAGTGCCTCTAGGGAGTTTTATGTAATTATCATTCATTACTTCAACTCACCCCATGAGTCTCCAACACTCACAGAACACTCCAACGGTACATCAAGCTCTAACACATTTTCCATGGTATGGACAAAGCGTTTGCTTATCTCTTCTACTTTCTCCTCTTTCACTTCAAAGATGAGTTCATCGTGAATTTGTAAGAGCATAAAGGCATCTAGGTCTTCTTCTCGTATCATAGAGTCTATTTGGTTCATAGAGAGCTTTATGAGGTCAGCTGCAGAGCCTTGAAAGACGGTATTGACAGACTCACGCATGAAGGCAGCTTTTTGCATACCATTGGCAGATTCATAGTCGAAGATACGTCTACGTTTTAAGATGGTCTCTACATAGCCATCTATCTTCACGCGTTCTTGTATGCCTTCTAAGAAACTTTTAACTGTTGGGAAAGAGGCAAAATAGTTGGTAATAATCTCTTTTGCTTCACCAGATGATATGCCCAACTCGTCTGAGAGCTTTTTAGGTCCCATTCCATAGAGGAGTCCAAAGTTTACAGACTTGGCAAAGTTTCTTTTCTCTTTTGCTTGTTCTTCACCAAAGAGTATGGTGGAGGTTGCTAAGTGAATGTCCACGCCATTTTTAAAGGCGTCAAGCAGTGCTGCATCTTGTGAGAAGTGTGCAAGCAGACGTAACTCTATTTGAGAGTAGTCAATACTTACCAGTTTATAGCCCTCTTTTGCCACAAATGCTTCACGCACAGAACGCCCAAGCTTTGAACGTACAGGAATGTTTTGCAAGTTAGGATCACGAGAACTTAGACGCCCAGTGGCAGTACCAGTCTGTCCAAAACTTGTGTAGATGCGAGAGTTCTCATCTGCCTGTGCTAACTTTAACAGTGGAGTTACATAGGTAGAAAGAATTTTTTGGTATTCACGGTATTCGAGTATCTTAGGGATAATCTCATGTTCATCTTTAAGTGAGGTAAGCACTGCTTCATTTGTGCTGTAGCCTGTCTTTGTTTTCTTTCCACCTTTGAGCCCCAGAGTTTGAAAAAGTATCACACCTAACTGTTGGGTAGACTTGATGTTGAACTCAGAACCAGCAAGCGCATAAATCTCTTGTGTTAAGCCAGCTAAATCATCACTCAATGTCTTTTGTAAAGTTTGTAATTTACTTGGGTCTATCTTGATACCCAATCGCTCCATACGCATAAGTACAGTCATAAACGGATACTCTACGTTTTTTGCTTCCTTGAGTAAATGTGTAAGAGATGAGAGTTCCATCTTTTTCTTTATGGCACCATAAAGTAAAAATGTCATCCATGCATCTTCTGCTGCATAGAAAGTCGCATCCGCTATAGCAACGGCAGAAAAGTCTTCACCCTTTTTTACCATCTCTTTAAAAGGCTTCATGTCATACTTGAAGTACTGTTTTGCCAGTGTATCCAAGCCTATTTTAGATCCAGGGTTTGAGAGCCAAGCCAGTATCATCGTATCGGCAAAAGGAATGATAGGTTCAAAATCATATTGATTATAGAGCAATGAGAGGTCAAACTTTAGATTTTGCCCTACCACATTAAAGGTCAAGAGTTTAGCCAAAGCACTTAGTGCATCTGGCAAACTTACTTGCTCTTCTACGCCCAAATAACTATGTCCTACAGGTACATAATAGGCTTTCTCTCTACTGATACAGAATGAAAAACCAACCATCTTAGCTACTTTTGTATCTAACCCTGTGGTTTCTGTATCGAAAGCAACAATGGCATCTTTATCTAAGGTATTTAAGACTGCGTCCAGCTTCTCTTTAGTGTCTAATGTTATCGCTTCAAAGCTAAGACTTGGTCGTACAGGCTCAACATATTCACGTTCGCAGTCTGCTTCTTCCATCCCTACTTTGGCTTTACGTATGGCTTGTTTCATCTCATACTGTTCAAACTCTTCAAGCAGGCACGAGAGGTAGTTTTTATCTTCAAAAACAAAACTCTCGACATCCATATCTGCAAATACACTGTCACTCATACGTACCAAATCACGAGACAGAAATGCCATCTCTTTTCCTTCTAAAAGAAGTTTTTGGATACGTGGTGTTCCTGCATTTTCTATGTCCGCATAGATGGCTTCAAGGGTATGATACTTGTTAATCAGTTTTGCTGCCCCAACTTTTCCTATTCCTTTGACACCAGGCACATTGTCTGAGCTGTCTCCAAGCAGTGCCTGAAAGTTGATGAAGTCTTTTGGATGTACCCCAAACTTGGCAATACATGCCTCCTCATCTACCTCTTGACGCTTAACGGCATCATACATCACTACAACACCATCATCAATGAGTTGATACAAATCTTTGTCATGTGAGACAATACGTACTTTCAGGTTCTTTTCACGTGCAAACTTAGTTACTGTGGCGATGATGTCATCTGCTTCGTAACCCTCCCGTGTTAAGTTTGGAAAGCCCATCTGTTCTATCCACTCTATAGCAACAGGGAGTTGTTTCTTCAAATCTTCTGGTGCTTCATCACGGTTATCTTTATACTCAGGGTACATCTCATTACGAAAAGTATTGCCTTTTGCATCCAGCGCAAAAACCAAATAATCTGTACTGTGGTCACGGCGTAATGTATCTACAAGGTTCACAAAGCCAGTAAGCAACCCTGTAGGAAAGCCATCAGAATTACGTAAAGGTGGTAATGCGAAATAAGAACGGAAGAAGAAGCCAAAAGTGTCGATGATAGTGATAGTTTTCAAAATAGATAAGCCTAAAATTTTTCTTTATTTTAACCAAAACTATGTTAGACATTCGTGTTTAAGTGACACATTAAGTAGAAAGGAATATAATAACTTATAATAATAGTTCTAGGGAAGCTAACGAATGCAAAAAAATAAATTTGAGAATACCCATGTCACGTATGCTCCAAAACAAAAACCACTTAAAAATGAAAGTGACAAATTCTCCCAAAAACAAATTACTTTTGAAGACACACCTCTTCTTTTTCCCGCAGGTTTTGAGAAATTCTTTCTCCTAATCTATTTTGTCACACTTCCTTACATTGCAGGACTTATGTTCCTCTTTTTTTATGTAGGAGAAGGGAAAACAGAACTTTTCTTGTCACTTAATGAAGATTCTTCTTTTATCCTCACATGGGCGATTGGCTACGAAATACTTGCCAGTTTAATACTTCTATATATTGTAAAACTTGCTATCTCCTTTAGTATTAACAATAGTAAAAGAGGTGCAAGGAAAAACTTTAAAAGACCCTAAACTATTCATTTTGACATTTTATTGACATTTTTGCATTATCATTTGAATATAACAAATATCTAGCAAAAAGGTCTTAATCATGAATATCAATAACACAATATCTGTCTCCAAGAAACATAACTCACTTTTAAAAAATGCTGATGTCTATTTAGAAGAGATACAACGAAAACATAAACATCATGCCCGACCTTATACTTCCTCACAGACTAAAGTAAACCCTAGCAAAACAGAAAATAAAAAGATATTTGATAATGATTTTTCTTTCTTACTCCCAGAAGGCTATGAAAAAGTGTTCATCTCCCTCTATGCACTTACTCTTCCTTATCTTGCAGGATTGGTATTTTTATTTTTCTATATCTCAAAACAAGATTTATCCATTTTCAGTTCAATATGTGATTCACATTCTGCATTATTTACATGGTGTATCGGCTATGAAATAGTTGCAGTACTCTTACTGATTATGCTTATAAAACAAAGTATATCCATCGTAGGAAACTCAAAAAGAACACAATTACAACGTCCCTAAACATACTTATGCGGGGTGTAATTCTTTCGCCAAATACTCTCCTGTATATGAACCTGTCTCTTTATAGGTTTCAGCCAACGCTTCAGGACTTCCTGTAGCGATAATCAATCCACCTTTATTTCCACCTTCTGGTCCCATATCAATAATATAGTCTGCATTTTTCACCATATCAAGGTTATGTTCTATGACTACCACAGAGTTACCTAGTTCAACCAAATGGTGCAGTACGCCTGTGAGTCTATCTACATCGGCAAAATGCAGTCCAGTTGTGGGTTCATCCAAGATATAGAGGGTTTTGCCTGTATCTTTTCGACTTAGCTCTTTGGAGAGTTTGATACGTTGGGCTTCTCCACCTGAAAGTGTCGTAGCATTCTGTCCTAAAGTAATATAATCAAGTCCTACATCTGTCAAGGTTTTTAAACGTACCGCGATGTTAGGTATGGCTTTAAAGAACTCCAAAGCTTCCCCCACAGACATAGCAAGTACATCAGCGATAGATTTTCCTTTATAGAGTACCTCTCTTGTCTGTGCGTTGTAACGTGTACCATCACAGGCATCACAGCTTACAAGAACATCAGGCAAGAAATGCATCTCAATTTTAATTTGCCCGTCCCCTTGACACTTCTCACATCTACCGCCTTTGACGTTAAAAGAGAAGCGCCCTATTTTATAGCCTCTAAGTTCTGCCTCTTTGGTTTGTGCAAAGAGTTTACGTATCTCATCCATAATACCTGTATAGGTGGCAGGATTCGAGCGTGGGGTACGGCCAATAGGACTTTGGTCTAAGTAGATAACCTTATCTACTTTATCCAATCCTGTGATTTCAACACCTTCTATTTTATTGACCTTTTTTGCACGGTTAAGCAATTCTCTAGCCACAGGGAGTAACGTTTGAAGGATGAGTGATGACTTACCAGAACCACTCACACCAGTGACACACACAAAATTACGTAATGGTATTTTTGCATCGAGTTTCTCAATATTGTTAAGTGTGACATTTTTTATTTCTATCCACTCTTCTTGCGGATTATCATGGCTATAGGTTATCTCTTTTTTTCCATACATATAATCAGCAGTGAGCGTCTTAGCCTTAGCCAATTTCTTAGCATCACCGGCAAAAACCACTTCTCCTCCAAAATCACCCGCACCAGGGCCAATGTCTATAATGTAGTCAGCTGCCAAAATCGTCTCTTTATCATGCTCAACGACGATAACAGAGTTCCCTTTATCACGTAATGAATTGAGTGTACGAATAAGTTTCATCGTATCTCGTTCATGCAGCCCGATACTCGGCTCATCCAGTACATACATCACACCAGTCAATCCAGAACCTATCTGAGAAGCGATACGGATACGCTGTGCTTCTCCCCCAGAGATACTTCGTGCATCACGGCTTAGTGTAATATACCCTAACCCTACATCGTATAAGAAATAGAGTCTTTCATACAACTCTTTAAGTATAGACTCTGCTATCATCTTTTGCTGTTCTGTAAGGTGAGAAAAACTCTTTTCATCTGCAAAAAGTGCATAGGATTTTTCAATAGGCATATCGATAATATCTGCGATATTTTTCCCCTCTATCTTCACAGCTAAAGAGCGTGGTCTCAGTCTATGTCCTTCACACTTGTCACACACTTTTTCAGTCATATACTCCGAAAGGTCTTTCTCATCCTTAAACATATCATGAGCAAATTTTACCACACCAGGCCACTCACGTTTGAGTTTATGTCGTTTCCATGTAAAATCAACCGTACCACCATTCCCATAGAGTATCGCTTTTTGTTGGTGCGTTTCTAGTTCTCCATAAGGAATCTTGATATCAATACCATTTTGTTCACAAAAAGCATTGAGAAACTTGGTATAGTAACTCTTATTAAACCCATACATAATCTTCACAGCACCCTTATCGATGCTAAGTTCAGAGTCTATCACTTTTTTAAGGTCAATCGCGTAACGAATCCCTAAGCCATCACAGGCAGGGCAGGCACCTTTGGGTGAGTTAAAAGAGAAACTTACAGGCTCTAGTGGTTCAAACGAAAGTTTACAGTCAAAACATGCCAAATGCTCAGAGTAATGCATATGCTGACGC
The DNA here is from genome assembly GCA_011330645.1 of Campylobacterota bacterium. Classification (GTDB taxonomy): domain Bacteria; phylum Campylobacterota; class Campylobacteria; order Campylobacterales; family Sulfurovaceae; genus Sulfurovum. The sequence goes on from DRQB01000223.1 coordinate 6,599, forward strand.
TCGAAGTCTACTTCCTCATGGTTAAGCACTTCTATCTCTAGCTCACCATAAGACTCTTTAAGTGCTTTTTCTACATCTTGACCTATACGGTCACGGCTCTCTTCTTTTACTACCACTCGGTCAATCACTACTTTAATGGTATGTTTTTTTGTTTTAGAGAGTTCTATCTCATCATCCAGACGTACCATTACACCGTCTATCATAGCCCTAACGTAACCTTTATGACGTAAGGACTCTAACATATCTACAAAAGTACCTTTTTTCTCTTTTACAAGTGGTGCCATAATAATAAGTTTGGCACCCTCAGGAATACGTAAGACTTCTTCAATAATATCTGACGCTGACATAGAAGAGATAGGCTTTCCACATTCATGACAATGCTGCTCACCCACACGCGCAAAAAGCAGACGTAAATAATCATAAATTTCAGTAATCGTTCCCACCGTAGAACGTGGGTTTTTGGATGTTGTTTTTTGGTCTATTGCAATAGCTGGAGTCAGCCCATCAATCTTATCTACATCTGGCTTACCTACTCTACCTAAAAATTGTCTGGCATAAGAGGAAAGTGACTCAATATAACGTCTTTGTCCTTCGGCATAAAGTGTAGAAAAAGCCAAAGTCGATTTACCTGAACCTGAAATTCCAGTTACTACCACGAGTCTGTTTTTAGGGATACTTACATCAATATTTTTTAAGTTATTCTCTTTTGCACCATAAACGTGTATCATATCTTGTTTTTTTGCCATGATTATTCCATATTTTATTTTTTATTTTTTATTTTTTATTTTATTACAGCCAAATTTTCTTTATCAGCATCAGTATTGCAAACACATAAAGTGCCAAAAGTGCCATCTTATGATTTTTAGATGTCACATGGTCTTTTAACCAAATACCCAAAGTCACACCTACCAATGATGCGACAGCAACAATTAATCCATTGTGAAAATCAATTGTTCCAGCACTTAGTCTACTTATCATCCCTGCCACAGAAGAAAATGCCACAAAGAAAAGTCCAGCACTTACTGCTTTTTTGATAGGATAATGTAAAAGACCTACCAAAAGAGGTGTCAATATAATTGACCCCCCAATTCCTAAGGTAATCGCAAAAATACCTATAATCAAGCCTATCACAAAAAGCAAAGCTTTAGAAAGTGTTTTTGTTTGGGAGTCATCCTCATGATTTTGGGAAAAGAAAAGTCTAAATAATGCAAACAGTAAAAGTCCAAAAAATAAAAACTGTAGTACAGTATCGGAAATAAAGTGTGTGACATACCCACCAATGTACCCACCAATAAAGCCACCAAATCCAACAAAAATACCTTCACCCACGATTAGTGAGCCTTTTTTGTGATTAAGATAGGAGCCAAATACAGAAGAGAATACCATTTGAATAATAGAGATACCTATCGCGTCTTTAATCTCAAAACCGAGTACCAGTAAAATAGGTACAAGTATCATTCCCCCACCTATACCAAAAAACCCCGACATCGTACCAATGAATATCCCAACAAGTATAAGTTCTATAATCATTTCATCTACTCCAAAAATTAACTTGAAATTATAGCATTATTCTGAAGATTTTGATATACTATTGTAACTTAGGATTAAGGGAGTATACTCTTTATGCAACTTATCAAAAAAATCTTCTCAGCCATCGCTGCTCTTTTACTGCTTGTACTTATCTATCTATCTTTCAACCTCATACAAATGGGACATACAGCAAAGATATATAAAAGTGATTATGCCACCCTGCATTCTGTAGAATTTGGAATGTTTAATTCTGATGTATGGACAGAGAAGATCACACAAATTGTAGATAAAAAAATAGAAAAATTTGATCTCAATACAAGCAACAGGGAGGAAATCAAAGGCTATATTGAAACAATCATTGATACCCTTGTATCAGAAGCAGAACGTGTTGTACGAGAACGCAATAAGGGAAAACGTGGTTTTTTAGACAGTATTTTGGGCTCAACGAAACAAAT
>DRQB01000224.1 GCA_011330645.1 Campylobacterota bacterium
ACCCATTCCCCACGTATGGTGAGCTCTTTGAGCTGTGCGTTCAAAGATTTGGCTGTACCACGGTAGTAGTTTTGGTATTTTTTACTTATCTCTTTGGCTAAAAAAAGTTCTCTATTTTCATCTATGGTTTCTACTTCATCCAAAAGCTTTTCCAAACGATGAGGAGACTCATAGAGTACGGTGTTATACCCATTATTCATCGCTTCTGCTAGTGCTGAAGCACGTTCTTTACCCTTGTGTGGTAAAAAAGCATAAAACAAAAACTTACCCTCTTCAAAGCCAGAGGCTGCGTATGCTGTAGTTACGGCTGAAGCGCCAGGGAGTACATCATATTTTAGGTCATTTTCTTGTGCATACGCCACAAGCAACTGCCCAGGGTCAGAGATAACTGGCATACCTGCATCACTCACATACACCACTTCTTTATCATTAAAAGTTTCACCAAATTCATCGAGTCTCTCTTGTCCATTATGTTCATTAAAACTATAGAACTCTGCATCAGGGTACGTCATATCAAACCGCTCTTCAAGTAAGCGTAAAAGCCGTTTGGTCTGGCGTGTGTCTTCACACAAAAAGAGTGTTGCGCTTTCAAAAAGCTTCATCGCACGTATAGTAATGTCTTGAGGGTTTCCGATAGGAGTGGGGATAAATGTAATCATGAGGTGCCTTTAGGCAATAAATAAATGAAGAGTGGGGACAGATGTCCCCCAAAAGTATACGTGAAGTCTTACGACAATTTATATTTGCTTTTAAATTTCTCAACTCTACCAGCAGCATCAAGAATTTTCTCAGAACCTGTAAAGAATGGGTGACATTCATTACAAATATCGATACTCATCTCTGGCTTGTTTGACTTTGTTTCGAACTTGTTTCCACAAGCACATGTTACAGCACATTCTACGTAATCTGGGTGTATATCTTTTCTCATTGTTTAACCTTTAGTTAGTTTTTTTGTGTGTCAGGTAACTAGCCTGCTCTAGCCTATAGCTCTTCCTTTTTTTTCAAAAAGTGTCGTTGCAACAGTCTTGCTGAGACAACAATTAAGGCAGAATTATATCGAAAAAGGTTTAAATTTTTATAAAAGTAATTTAGATGCCACCGCACAGACAGCACTTTCACTCTTTAACACTAAAGGTGTATCAAATCCTACAATATCCTCGTGATTAAAAAGTGCCACTTCATCTTCATGAAAGCCGCCTTCACAGCCTATGACTATGGTATCGACAGTGCTAGTACCTATAAAGTTTTTTTCTGAAAAGTTAAGCATCTTACTGTGGGGGTACTTTGCTAAGAATTGTGGTAAATCTTCTGACATTTCTAGTTTCATCATCTGACTTCTTCCAGACTGTTGCGAAGAGTTGAGCAAGATTTTTTCCAAACGTTTAAAATCCAGTTTGAAACTTTTTTGTGAGCGTTTACAGTAGATGAACGTAATCTTCTCTACACCCATTTCATTGAGGGAAGGTAGTACCTTCTCAACACTTTTAGGGTCTATAACGCACCAACCTATATGCAGAGAATGTTTTGCTTTTATTTTAAGTGTACTACTCTCTTGTAAAGCCAACATCGCAGAACGCTTATCCATAAAAGTAATGAGATAGCGATGAAGTAATCCATCTTCTAAATTACGTAAATAAAGGGTATCACCCTCTTTATGTCTACGTACCTTGAAGATGTAACGATGATCGTCTCCCTCTAGTGTAAGTTGAGGGGTTCCTGACTGTGAATTATAGAGATATAACACCCTTAGCCTTTAATACCATCAAGACTACCATCACTGCTACAAGTAATATTTGTAAGATAGAAATCTTCAAAAAAGCACTTTTAAGTACTTTAAAGGTATCTGTATTCTGTAGGTTTGCCACTTTAATGAGCTTATATTTTTTAATTTCTATATACATCATCACTGCCCAGAGAACAACCATGATAATAGTACTTAATGCCCAACCTAAATCTCCTGTAAAAACAGCAACTAACCCTGCAAAAGCAATCATCGTAGCAATAGCTTGAAATATCATCGTATAAATAAAACTTGCTTTTTTAAAACCTTCTGGTTTTTTTACCATGATTGGGATAAAAAGTCCTGCTACCAAAAATCCTAAAAATACTTTTACCAATATACTGTGTACTGCCAACATCTGTGTGACTTCCATATTAATTCCTTAATTTTGTTTGTTTAAAAGTGGATTATACCCTAATTTGTTATAATCATCTTAACTAAAATTAAAAGGTTAAACATGCCTGTTTCCATCATAGAAGCCCTAGACATTATTGCGTCAAAAATCCCAACTTTAGATAGTGAAATTATCCCCATAGAAGATGCTGTGGGGCGTGTTGTCTCAGAAGAGTACATCGCACGTTTTGATTTACCTCGTTTCAATAATTCTGCCATGGATGGATATGCTGTCAAAGTACCAGATGCCAATACCGTCGTAACGTGTACAGAAGTCATCTATGCAGGCGATAATCCTAATATGACACTGGTCCAAGGGCATGCAGTTAAGATTATGACTGGTGCCCCTATCCCCAAGGGATGTGAAGCGGTTGTACCTATTGAAAATGTAAAAGTAGAAAATCAAAAAATAACACTTCCCTCGCAGATAGAAAACAATGCGTTCATACGTATGGCAGGAGAAGATATCAAAAGTGGTACTGTTTTTCTGCATGCAGGCGAAAAAATTAATGCCTATACCATTGCATCACTTGCAAGTCAAGGGATAACACATGTACGCGTCATACGACAAATTAAAGTAGCTATATTTGGAACAGGAGATGAACTCAAACCTCATTTTGAAAAAATAGAAGCCCATCAACTCTATAATTCAAATAGTCCTATGTTTTTGACACGTTCAAAAGATTTAGGTTGTGATGTACGCTTTGTACGTACCTCTGCCGATACTTTAGAAGCGTTAGAATCTTCTATCCGTTCAACACTTGATGCAGATATTATTATTACCTCTGGTGGGGTGAGTGTCGGAGACAAAGACTTTACAAAAGAAGCGTTTACCAACTTAGGGATGCAACTACTTATCAATACCATTGATATTAAGCCTGGAAAACCTACCTTAATTGGAACTATTGGAAAAACAACTGTAATCAATTTGCCTGGAAATCCTCTTGCTTCTATGGTCAATTATGAGTTGTTTATCCGTGCTATTATTCGCAAGATGGCTGGACAAAAAGAACATTATCATGCCACAATCACAACACAACTTAAAAATGATTTTTCTGTAAGAGGGGGGAAATATACTGTCGTTCTGGGGAAATTTGATGGGCAGAGTTTTGAACCACTTAAACCTCAAATGCCAGGGATGGTCTCTCCTATGCAAAAAGCTGATGGATTGATACTCATTACGCCAAATGTAACAGTATTGTCAAAAGGAACTGCGGTAAAGATGCTACCAATAAAGTGGGAATTTTGTTCTGATAAAAAAGAGGATGTATTTACTTCAATGTAAAATGGGATTTACTCAGGGGGAAATGCCCCTAAGCTCACCCCAAAGAGAGTCTCTTATAGACTTGAGATGTATTCAGAAACTGCTTTGATATCTTCATCACTCATTGCCGCTACTTGACCTTTCATAAGCATACCCATACCAGCTACATTTCTTGTACCTGCTTTGTATGCTGCCAATTTACTTTCTAAATCAGCTGCCGATTCTCCTGCAATGATTGCCGATTTTCCAAGTGCTTTCGTTTTACCATCTGCACCATGACATCCCGCACATTTAGCAAATGCTGCTTTTCCTGCTGCATTATCACTTACAGCTGCACTTGCTGTTTCTTTTACAGAATCTACAGCATTAGACGCTGCTTCTTTTGCTGCCTCTGTTGTTGCCGCTGCTCTTTCTTTAAGTGCTGCTGCTGCATCTGCTGCTTTTGTTGCTGCTGCTTCTTTCAATTCTGTTGCTTTATCTGCTGCCGCTGCTGCAACTTTTTCTGCTTCTGCTTTCGCTGCTGCTGCAACTTCTGATGCCTTAGCTTTTGCTGCTTCTGCTGCTTCACTTGCTGCTGCTTTTGTTGCATCTACAGCATTAGATGTTGTCTCTTTTACTGTCTCTGTTGCTGCTGTTGCAGCATCAGTTGCTGCTTTTTTTGTTTCTTCTCCACATGCCGTAAACAACACAGTTGCTGCTACGAGTGAAAGTAATGTAATTTTTCTCATTCTATTTCCTTATATTTTAGATAGAACATTATACTAAATCTTTCTATTGTACTTTCTTACTTATACTTTTTTTGGATTGATAATCGACTGCTTTGATAATAGTTTTTCCCATACTAAAACATCACTCCATTCACTTTGAACTTGTGCAGAGAAGACAATATCTTCCAAGGCAATTTTTCCCATCAACTCAGAATGTGCATCAGCATGAAAACCTTGTGCATATCCTGTCTCTGTTTCATGCACGATAATACTATGTAAAGTAACTTCACGTTCTCCATTTTGCATATGTGTACAAGCCAACACACGTTCTACTATCAGATAAATAACACGTGAAAATTGCTCCGCGGAGGGAGAGACAGGAAGTTCAATCCATCGATTGGAATAGGTCTTCATCGCCTCTCTATATTTCGTATCATCTCTACTCCAGAGTGTAATGGCATGGTCAAATGAATCTATGAGGTCTTTAATAGTACGTTTAGTAAGTCCAAAGTCATATACCATCTGCCCATCATCAAGATAGTTAGACTCTAGTAATACTTCTATTTTATAAGAATGTCCATGAATATTTTCAGAACAACGTCGTGTGGTACAGTCACGCACAATATGTGCATTTTCAAATTTAAAAAGTTTACGAATTAACATGTGTATCCTTAATTAGGAGTCTATATCTCTGATTTTAACACAGCTAACTTAAGGGCACCTATTATAAGAGATGCCTTTAAGGCATCTTGGGTGCATCCACTTCATTACCTAAAAATGCATAGCTTTTCCCTATGCGAGCCACAGGCTTAAAGGCGATAGTAAGCCGCTCTTTGTCTGTAATGACCTCATCATCTACAAACATTTGATGTACATTTAACACCAGTGGTATAGTGCTACCACCACCTAAGTCTATCTCTTGGTTTAGTTCACAATAATATGCTACAGGTGCAGATGTTATACGTGGAGGGAAATCTACATTTTCCTGTGTCGTTTCAATATTGAAGCTCAGTGCTTCGCTCTCTTCATGTAAAAGAGACTGTGAAGAGAGATGCATTTTTTCTAAATCTTTCTCTTCTACCATACAGATGGTACATTTTTTATGTTTACGTATATTCGCAAGGGTATCTTTGGGTGTACCGTCTGCCTTGTGTCCCACAGAAATAAGTACAGATGCCGGATCTGAAGACAACCCGATAAAATAAGAAAATGGCGCAATATTCACAACACCCTCATCTTCCGTCACTACCCATGCTATGGGTCTAGGGATAATGGTTTGTGCCATCAATTTATAGGTTTCATTTACTTTGGTGTCAGTTTTTAAATCAAATAACATTTTTACTCCTTTTCGTCCATATCTTTTTTCTGAAAGATATTTTTCACTTTATCCCATACACTTATCTCTTCGATCTCTTCTGCTGGCTCATATTCTTCTTCTGTATAAACTGATTCAGGAAGTATATTTTCAGGTGTACCATCTACATTAATAACCTCTAATTCAGGGTGAATAAGCTCTCTAAGTTTTTTCTGTACCACCATTTTAGTTGTCATCAAACTCATACTACATCCATGACATGCTCCAGTAAGTTCAATATACACTTTCCCATCTTTTGTCCCAAGTAATCTAATAGCTCCACCATGAGACTCTACATATTCATTAACTGTAGGCAAATGATGTTTCACCGCTTGATAAATATCTTCATCTGAGAATGTCATAAAGATCCTTTATTTGATTTACACAATCCATAGTAGAGCACATAAAAAATAAATCAATGCTACTAGATAAATTGTATTTTTATATACTATATGCATACCAAGGAGTGGTTTTCCATCTACAAATATACCTAACTGCACAGCCGTAATAAGCATACCAGCAATAATAAAAGAGAATAAAGAAACCAACACTAACATATACAACCCCATATGGTTAATAGCATATGCAAAAGTCAATAAGGCCACTATAAAAACCAAAATATGTTGCATTTTCCAAAAGAGATTTAGTTTCTCTTCTTTTTTATGCACACGTGCAATTTTAAAATAGATAAAAATTAATTGTATGATTATATAGGTTAGCATCTACTCTTTTCCCTTACTTTTTGTACCCAATGCAAGCATATCCTTTTGCGAAAATACCTTTTTACTTTGTGCATAAATACCCTTAGAAAGTAATGCACTCCTAAATCCTGTACCTATACTTGTAGCAATAAAAAAATTTACTTTATATTTATTGCATAATACAGGCAGTACTTGCCCTGGTCGTTTGTTTTCCACAAAAACAGGATTTTCCATCACTTGTTTATCGATAATTTCATTTTGGTGTATACGGTATATCATTAAAAATGGTGCGTCAGGGTTACCAAGTTCCAAGAGATGTTCCTGCATACTTGCCAGCATCACAGTATACTCATCTTTTTCATCTTCTATCTCTAGGTTCGCACCTGTAATGAGCATCATACTCACTTTCTCTCTAGCATTTTTAATAATACGAGCAAAAGTTGTACGTGAAACTTCCATTTGAATGGCAGCATCTGCCTGATAGAGCCCTTGATTGTCCATAAGATACAATGCTTCCATCTCTTCATGCAATAGATAGATAGTATCTTCACTTGGACAACTTAGCGACCCAAATGAGGTACACATTGGTTTAAATTGTAGTTTTCGTTTTAATTTATCACGTCCCATAAGAAATAATAGCATATTTTATCTAAATACTTGACATATGACCAAAATAGTAGTATATTTCCGACATATGTTCAAAATAATAGTATCAATAAAGGATACATAATGAAATATATTCACACTATTTATGCATTTTATACTGAAGGATTTAAAAGTATGCGACTAGGAAAAAAGCTCTGGCTTCTCATCGCAATAAAACTTTTTATTCTTTTTGCTGTGATGAAATGGCTTTTCTTTCCCAATTTTCTGGAAACACATTTTCAAAATGATACACAACGAAGTCATTACATTTTAGAACAATTAACAAAAAAGGAACACTAAATGGAACATACCGATTTATTGATAGACTGGTCACGTGCACAATTTGCTTTGACTGCTCTGTATCATTGGCTTTTTGTACCGCTCACATTAGGCTTAACCTTTATCATCGCTATCATGGAAACTATCTATGTCAAAACTGGTGATATTTGGTGGAAAAAAACCACACAATTTTGGATGACACTCCTTGCTATTAACTTTGCTATAGGTTTAGCGACAGGGATTATCATGGAATTTGAATTTGGTACCAACTGGTCAAACTACTCATGGATAGTAGGTGACATCTTTGGCGCCCCGCTTGCCATAGAAGGTCTCATGGCATTTTTTATGGAATCTACCTTCTTTGCCGTAATGTTTTTTGGTTGGGATAAAGTAAGCAAAAGAATGCACCTACTCTCTACATGGCTTGTGGCTATTGGTTCTAACCTCTCTGCCTTATGGATACTCATTGCAAATGGTTGGATGCAACACCCTGTGGGAATGCATTTCAATCCCGATACCGCACGCAATGAAATGGAAAATTTTGCAGAAGTCATTTTTAACCCTAATGCCGTGAGTAAATTTCTACATACCGTAAGTAGTGGGTATGTCTTGGCATCATTGTTTGTTATAGGTATCAGTGCATGGTATCTGCTTAAAAAACGTGACGTGATGTTTGCCAAACGCAGTATGATTGTGGCAGCCTCTTTTGGGCTGATTACCTCACTTTTTCTACTCAACTCAGGGGATGAGTCAGCTTTCCAAGTAGCACAGCAACAACCCATGAAACTCGCTGCTATGGAAGGTTTATACAAAGGGGAATCAAGAGCAGGGATTATCGCTATTGGACTGCTTAACAATGAAAAAAATATTGGTGATGACAAAGATGCTTTTGATTTTAAAGTAGAAATCCCTAATGCCCTTTCCTTTTTAGGGTATCACTCCTTATCTGCTTTTGTCCCAGGAATAGAAGATATGCTTTATGGGAATAAAGAACATCATATTATGTCTGTAAAAGAGAAAATGGCACAAGGAAAATTGGCTGTTTCTGCACTGAAAAGCTACAAAGATTCTAAAAGAGAAGGAAATCAAGAAAAAGCACAACAAGCCCTAAAAGTCTTTGAGAAAAACCAACCCTACATGGGCTATGGATATTTGAAAAAACCTGAAGATGCTGTACCCAACGTGGCACTCTCTTTTTACAGTTTTCATACTATGGTTGGCTTAGGTACCTGGTTTTTACTCTTGTTTATTGTCGTACTTTACTTTGCAATGATTAATGAGATTGAACATAAAAAATGGGTACTGCGTGCTGCACTTTTTACTATCCCTTTAGGATATGTTGCACAAGAAGCAGGATGGATAGTCGCTGAAGCAGGACGTCAACCTTGGGCGATACAAGATCTGCTACCTGTAGGGATGGCAGCTTCTAATGTTGCTTCAACGTCTGTCATGATTACCTTTTGGCTCTTTGCCATACTCTTTACAGGACTGCTTATCGCTGAAGTAAAAATCATGCTTAAACAAATTAAAATTGGACCAGAGGGGAAACATTAACATGTTAGATTCTATCTCATTGTTGACACTACAAACATATTGGTGGCTTATCGTAAGTCTGTTAGGTGCACTGTTTGTCTTTATGACTTTTGTACAA
>DRQB01000225.1 GCA_011330645.1 Campylobacterota bacterium
GAAAAACTAAATGGTATTAATGATAGACAACTACGACAGCTTTACTTACAATGTAGTGCAGTATTGTAGAGAGTTGGGTGCAGATTTGAAGATTATCCGTAATGATGAACTCACGATTGATGAGATAAAAGCACTGAACCCAGAAAAAATTATACTTTCTCCTGGCCCTTCTACTCCAGATGACGCAGGAGTAACACTGGATGTCATTAAAGAGTTTGCAAACACTACGCCTATCTTTGGTATCTGTCTTGGGCATCAGAGTATTGCACAGGCATTTGGCGGAGATGTCGTCAGAGCCAAACATATGATGCATGGTAAAACATCGCAAGTTGAAGTAGACTGTGCAACACCTATTTTTAAAGGCTTACCGGAAGAGTTTAGAGCCACACGTTACCATTCACTGACTGTGAAAAAAGAGACACTTCCAGAGTGTATTATCGCAACATCGCATAGTAAAGATGATGATGAGATTATGTCTTTACAAATTAAAGACAAACCTATCTATGGTGTACAGTTTCATCCAGAGTCTATTATGTCTGAGCATGGACACGAGATGTTAGACAATTTCTTAAAACTGTAACACTCACATGAAAAAAAAGCATTTCTTCTATGCACTTATTTTCTATGTGTTTGCCATTTTTTATTTAGCCAGTACTACACCAATTAGTCCACATGAAGCTTATATTTTTTACAATGGTTCAGATATTGTTTCTACCCTTATGCATTGGGGAGATACATTCATAGGTGGCTTCTTAGGACTACGTATCTTCTTTATCTTCTTTGGGTTCTTATCACTTATCCTTTTTTACAAACTTAGTAGACAATATTTTATACGTGCGGGAGATGCTTATTTATCTACAATGATATTTATGCTTTTGCCTGGTATCATCACTGCAATTAGTTTAGCAAACATTGCGATTATTGTTCTTGCAGTCGTATTGCTTTTTGTCTTGTTATATGAAAATGAACAACGTATATTCTTACCATTTTTAATGTTGGCACTCTTCTTCATCCATGAATCTTCTATTATCTTTTTTGTCGCACTGCTATTATATGGTGTGATACACAAAGATAAAAAACTTGCCATTGGTTCATTGGCTTTTTTACTTGCTTTTATTTATTTAGCCAAAGGGATAGACATAGGGGGAAGACCTTCTGGGCATTTTATTGAAATATTTGGACTCTATGCAACGGTATTTTCACCTTTACTTTTTCTATATTTTTTCTATGCGATGTATCGTATTTTATTGCGTGGAAAGAAAAATTTATTATGGTATATCTCTTTTACTGCGTTAGCTTTTTCTTTACTGCTTTCATTAAGGCAACGTGTTTATATTACTGATTTTGCTCCCTATGTGATGATATCAGTTGTCTTGATGTTAGACACACTTAACCATAGCGTACGTGTACGGTTACCAGAATTTCAAAAACAGTATAAAAGAGGCTTTTACGTTGTTATGAGCTTTTTAATCTTGAGTGCTTCGCTTATTATTTTTCATAGAGTACTCTATTATGTCATTGATAATCCATCTAAACACTTTGCAAAGAGGATTTATGAACCGTATATGCTTGCTGAAAGCTTGAAATCCAAGGGGCTTACGTGTTGTGAAGGAGCCACAGGACGTGAACTGTATCAGTTACAATACTACAATATTCTTCCCTGTACAAAGTAGCACATAAAACTGTTTCTAAAATACACAATATTTACTTTCTCCTTATGATTTATATCACCCAAACAAAACTTAAAACTACTTAGTGCTAGACTATTAGGAACTAAACTAAAGGAGAACTCGATGGCTCAAAAGGCGATTAGAGAATATGACGCAAAGTCAATCTTGGCAAAGCACTGGGATAAGTATTTCCCAGACTTTACGTACGCATATGAAACTGTAATGGTTCAAAACGGATCAGAACTGGCAGAAGCTGCAAAAACAAAGACATGGTTAAACGAAAAAGCATTGGTTGCAAAACCAGATATGCTTTTTGGTAAAAGAGGTAAGAATGATTTGGTTCTATTTAAAGACCAAAAGCCAGGAGATGTTTCTTTAGCAAAAGCAATTAGCTGGATTGATGAAAAGTCAAGCACTGAGCAAAAAGTATATTTTTCTTTTGATGGAGACACACCAACAGGTGAGCCATCTGTAGATATGCTTACACACTTTGTTGTTGAGCCATTTACACCACATACACAAGAAGAAGAGTACTACATCTCTGCTACTTGTGTAGGTGATGAAGATATGCTTTACATGTCTGCTGAAGGTGGAATGGAAGTTGAAGAGGGTTGGGACGAAAAAGTGACTGAAGTTGCATTTTCAATCACTGACACTGAAGAGCAAATTGCTAACAAAATTAGAGCAAATATCCCTGCAGATGTTGCAGACAAAGACAAAGAAGCATTTGCTAACTTTGCTATCGGGTTCTTCAAAGCATATAGAGACCTTAACTTTGCATACTTAGAAATCAATCCATTTGTACTTCAAGGGAACAAAGTTGAGCTTCTTGATATGGTTGCAAAACTAGATGATACTGCCGGATTTATGATGGTAAATGAGTGGGGAGATATTGAATACCCAACTGCATTTGGTATGGAAGCAAAATCTCCAGAGGTTGAAGCGATTGAAGAGGCTGACTCTAAAACAGGTGCTTCACTTAAATTGACATTGCTTAAACCAGAAGCACGTATCTGGACAATGGTTGCCGGTGGTGGTGCATCAGTTGTTTATGCTGATACTATTGCTGACTTTGCAGGTATTGAAGATCTTGCAAACTATGGTGAGTACTCAGGTGGACCAACAACAGGTGAAACTAAGTTCTATGCAGAAACACTTCTTGACCTTATGACAAGAGAAAAAGATGCACAGGGACGTGATAAAATTCTTATTATCGGTGGTGCAATTGCAAACTTTACAGATGTTGCAAAAACATTTACGGGTATCATCCAGGCATTCGAAAACTATGCTGACAAGATGAAAGAAGTTGGTATCAAAATCTACGTAAGACGTGGAGGACCAAACTATGAAAAAGGTCTTAAAGATATCAAAGAAGCTGCAGATAGACTAGGTCTTTACATTGAAGTATACGGACCAGAAACACACGTAACAGACATCGTGCGTATGGCACTAGAAGCGTAGGTAGGAGAAAAAATGTCAAAATTATTTACTAGAGATACACAAGCAATTTTTTGGAACAACAACAAAACTGCTATCCAAAGAATGTTAGATTATGATTATACAATCAAAAGAGATACACCATCAGTAGCTGCAATTGTTGCACCTACTTCAGGTAACAAATTTGAAAAATTCTTCTATGGACCAGATGAAGTGATGATTCCACTTTACAAAAGTACAGCAGAAGCAAAAGCAGCACACCCAAATGCAGATACACTGCTTAACTTTGCATCATTCAGAACGGCATATGATGTAACTATGGAAGCGCTTAACATCGGTGGATTTAAATCTATCATGATTACTGCAGAGGGAATACCAGAGAGACTTGCTCGTGGTATGAATGAATTTGCACGTGAAAAAAATGTAACAGTTATTGGGCCTGCAACAGTTGGTGCTATTGCTCCAGGTGCATTTAAAATTGCAAACATCGGTGGAACTATCGACAACATCATTAACTCTAAATTACACAGAGCTGGTTCATGTGGTCTTGTAACACGTTCAGGTGGTCTTTTTAACGAACTTTCTAACATCATTGCTATTAATGCAGATGGTATTGCAGAAGGTGTTGCTATTGGTGGAGATAGATTCGTAGGATCTGTATTTATCGACAACCTTCTTAGAATGGAAGCCAACCCAGAAGTAAAATACATGATTCTTCTTGGTGAAGTAGGTGGTACTGAAGAGTATAAAGTGATTGAAGCTGTTAAATCAGGTAAAATCAAAAAACCAATCATCGCATGGTGTATTGGTACAATCGCTAAGTATTATGATTCAGGTGTTCAGTTTGGTCACGCAGGAGCTTCTGCAAATGGTGAGATGGAAACAGCTGAGTACAAAAACAAAGCGATGGCTGAAGCAGGTATTCACGTACCAGCTACATTTAATGACCTTCCAGCAAAAATCAAAGAGGTATTCGAATCTCTTAACCTTGCTCCAATCCCAGAGCCAGAGATCAATACTGTTCCAAAAGTAAGAAGAAGTAAAGAGTTCATCTGTACTATCTCTGATGATAGAGGAGAAGAGTGTACATACGCCGGATTCCCTATCTCTTCTGTGGCAACACCAGATACAGGAAAAGGTATCGGTGATGTGATTTCACTTCTATGGTTCAAAAAACAGTATCCAGAGTGGGCTACACAGTTTATTGAAACAGTCATTAAAACTGTTGCTGACCATGGACCAGCAGTATCTGGTGCACACAATGCAAAAGTAACTGCACGTGCTGGTAAATCAGTGGTTGAGGCATTGGTAACTGGTCTTCTAACTATTGGACCAAGATTTGGTGGTGCTATTGATGGTGCAGCGAAGTACTTCAAATATGCAGATGACAATAACCTTTCACCAAAAGAGTTCTTATCATACATGAAATCTGAAGGTGTGCCAATCCCAGGAATCGGACACAGAATCAAGTCTCTTAAAAACCCTGACTTACGTGTTACAGGTCTTATGAATTATGCAGCTGAGCATTTCCCAGCTACACCACTTCTTGACTATGCTAAGACTGTTGAAGCCTTGACTACATCTAAAAAAGAGAACCTCATTCTTAACGTGGATGGTACTATCGGTATTCTTATGGTAGATATGTGGAGAGCTTTAGGCTACTCTGAAGATGAAATCAATGAATTCATCGAGTCAGGTACACTGAATGCATTCTTTATCGTAGGACGTTCTATTGGATTCATCGGTCACGTACTTGATGAAAAACGTCTTGCTATGCCTATGTATAGACA
>DRQB01000226.1 GCA_011330645.1 Campylobacterota bacterium
CATTCAATAACACTCTTTCTAGCAACTCGCTAGCCGTCCATGTGTTGTTGGACGCGTATTATAGCACCGAACTTTATCATTGTCAAGGGTTTTTTCACTTTTTATGCAAATTCTTTTGTTTTTCTTTTTTACTTACACTATATATAGGGTTTTTTGTTTGTTTGACTTGAGTTTAAGTCTATCAACATATAATCTCTTTATTCATAACTATAAGGAATTCTATGCATTTTTTACTCTCTTTGGCTTTTCTCTTGTTTTTTACAGCGTGTTCAGACAACCCAGAAGTATCGGTTTCTGAAGAAATCAAAAGTAGCGACACTATCAGAAGCAATCAGTCTGAAGCAACCCAAGCACAAAATGAATATAAAAAATTGCAAGCACAAAGAGAAAAAGAGTAGTACGCTAGATTAACCTTAGATTAATCTGCATGTACTATACTCTTCACATTATTTATATTATAACAAAGGAATATTATGGCTTTATATGATAGAGACTACACATCTGCTGAGGCAGGCTATGTTGAGGAAGGTGCTTCGGTTAGTTTTATGAAAACAACGTACCAACTTTTGGCAGCAAGTATGGTTGCTGCTGCTGTTGGAGCATATGTAACGATGCCTTACGCAGAAGTAATACAACAATACAAATGGTTTGTTTTTGGGTTTGAACTCTTTATGCTTTTTGTAGGTCTAGGAATGACAAGAAATCAACCAGGACTAAACCTTGCAGCACTTTTTGTATTTACTTTTACTACTGGAGTGGCATTGGTTCCACTTTTAGCACAGCTTATTGGTATGGGTAATGGTGCGGTTATAGGAAATGCCTTTTTAATGACAGCAGTTCTTTTTGGAGCACTAAGTATTTTTGCTATTAACTCAAAATCTGACTTTGCAAACTGGGGGAAGCCACTTTTTATTACATTAATTGTTGTTATCATCGCATCACTTGTAAACTACTTTATACTACAAAGTCCTATGATGCATATCATCATCACGGCTGGTATTTTATTGTTGTTTTCATTTTTTACGATTTATGACACACAAAACATTGCAAATGGTGCGTATGACTCACCTGTAGATGCTGCGGTATCTCTTTACCTTGATTTCTTGAACATGTTTACTGCGCTACTTCAACTGCTTGGTATCTTTGGAGGAGATGATTAATCATCTCTCTTCATACAAAAGGTGCATACCTCATTATGCATCTTTTTATTTTTTCGCTTCAATAAACAGTACTTCAAACTCTAAATAATTCAAAGCATAGGTTTCCATAAGTTTTTTAGTTTGCTTGTAGCTTAACTTTCTTTCTCCACTACTTACACCACTTTGTTTAATATACTTAAACATATCTCGCGTTGATTCAAATTCTAAACGATAATGCTGTACTTTAAAGTGTACGTTTCTATAGTAAGTTTTTATCGCATCTTGTACCGTATCTATATTATAGATAGGTGATTTTACATTTGCTGTTTGGTGTAATGTTTTAAAGGTTCCTGATGTAAACACAGCGCCATAAAAATGTGAGGAGAGCATAGCTAATGTCCCCAATGTATAAGACAAGTCTGTACTCCATTGCAAAGAAGAAGAAGAAAGTACCAAATCATACTTCATCTTTGGAATATCATTTAAAAAATCTTTCTCATTAAAATTCGAAAATATTGTTGTCACTCTTGCATGATTTGGATGAAGTGTCAACATTTCAGATGAAGTGTCAAGTCCTACAAACCTTTCTGTCTCAATAGCCTGTGACTCTAGATTTTTATACACTTCACCACTACCGCACCCAATATCAATAATATTTTTATATGATTGCCTAGGTAACATGGACACCAAAGCAGTTGCAACCTTTGCCTGTATCATATTATAAGTGTCATATTGATGTGCAAAACGAGAGAACTCTTGAACAACACTTGATGTTTGTTTGGCTACTTGTTGCACTATCTTTCCTTTGGCTGAGTGTGTTTCATCACTATTTCAAACTTTTTTAGGTATAATCGCCGAAATTATACCCAAATATTCGTTCGGGTTACTCAAAAGTAAAAGAGGCATAGATGACATCAACACTTTTAATCGTACAAATTGTACTTGCAATCATTATAACTATTGCAGTACTTCTTCAAAAAAGTTCAAGCATTGGTCTTGGCGCATACAGTGGAAGTAATGAATCTGTATTTGGAGCAAAAGGACCTACTGGTTTTCTTGCCAAAGCAACATTTACACTTGCATTTGCATTTGTAGTAAATACATTGGTACTTGGGTACCTTTATACCGAATCTAACTCTGCTTCTGTAACAGATTCTATTGTTCCAGCGAACAATGCCGCTGTACCTGCAGTGCCTAGTGCACCAGAGAACACAGCACCCGCAGCCCCTGCTGCACCTAGCAACAACTAATGTAAGTAAAGAAGCTTTAGCGCTTCTTTACCTTTTCACCCCTTTTAAAACGACTCTTCTCCCAACCACACGCTTCACTACTCAATACACAACAAGGTAAAAAAGGGTAAAATCTGCCTATATTACCGCACCGACTAAATACCTCAATTTTTGATGTAATGATTTCGTTTATAATCAAGGCAGATTTTTGAAGGACTCGCCTTAGCGAATTCAAAAAAATCTAACGCAGAGTATGGGCGAAAGCATTGCACCCTTCGGGAAGAGAGAGAAGAGGCAAGCTGCAAGCAGATAAATTTTTGAATTACCTATGGGTAGTCCTTCAAATTTCTCTACTCACATCTCACCTCTTCTCTCTCTTTCAAAACTTGAGGTATTTAGTCGGTGCGGTAATGAAAACCTAGGAGAACGTTATGATAAACGACATTTTAGACAACACATCAACAAATATGGATAAAAGCATTGAATCACTGAAAAGAGACTTTGCAAGCCTCAGAACAGGTAAAGTGACGACAGGTATTGTCGATAACATTAAAGTAGACTACTACGGCACCATGACAGCACTTACACAAGTAGGTAATGTCATTGCTACAGATGCAACAACCATCAGTATCACCCCATGGGAAAAGACCCTTCTCCCTGTGATAGAAAAAGCCATTCAAGAAGCAAACATTGGTGTAAACCCTAACAACGATGGAGACTTCATCAAACTCTTTTTCCCACCAATGACTTCAGACCAAAGACAAGAGATTGTTAAACAGGCAAAAGGTATGGTCGAGCATGCAAAAGTTTCTATCAGAAATGTAAGAAAAGATAGTAACGATAAAGTAAAAAAGCTTGAAAAAGACAAAGAGATAAGTGAAGATGAGTCTAAAAAAGCACAAGACCAGATACAAAAAGTTACAGATGAGTTTGTTGCAAAAGTAGATGAGACTTTTAAAACCAAAGAAGCGGATATCCTTAAGGTATAGTGATGAATGTTGAACAAGTTTATAAAGATGCCAATGCACTTTTAGATGGGCACTTCCTGCTAGCAAGTGGCAATCACTCAAGCAGATACCTCCAAAGTGCCAAGGTAATGGAATATCCTAAAAAAGCTGCGTTATTGACCGATGCACTAGCAACTATGATACATAAAGCAGGGATAGAAGTAGACACAGTCTGTGCCCCTGCTCTTGGTGGTGTGCTTACAGGGTATGAACTCGCACGTTCACTTGATGTGCGTTCTATCTTTGTTGAGAAAAAAGAGGGAGGCATGGAACTCCGACGTGGCTTCACCATAGCCAAAGGCGAAAAAATAATTATCTGTGAAGACATTATCACAACTGGTGGTTCTGCACTAAAAGCTGCCAAAGCCATAGAAGCACTTGGTGGAAATGTTGTTGCATTTGCCTCACTTGCCAACAGAGGATTTTGTAAACGTGTAGGGGGAAATGACACTGCAAAACCTGAATGTTCACTCCCTGAAAACATACCACTTTTTGCACTAGATGACTTCACCTTTGAAATGTATGCACCTGAAGATTGTCCTCTTTGTAAAGAAGGAAAATCTGAAGCGATTAAACCCGGTAGTAAATCTTAAGGGTATCTTCTAATACTAGGTACGTAGCCTTACGTACCTACATCACTCTCCATACCACTGCACACAATTCAACATCTATATCTGTTTTACGAGGCTTGATGCTAAACGTTTCTATCTGGGTATCCTCAAGCGTATATTTTTCATTGAGCGCATCAATCTTATCTTCTAGTTCATACTCTAAGGCTTCGATATCGTCTTCTACTGCTGCCACACGCTCTTCTGCACGACTCATGTCTCCACGTTCTTTAAGTACTTTACTACCCTTACGTAGTGCAGAGCCTATCTTGGTAGGACTAGCTTTTCCAAAAAGGGCACCTAGTACAGCGATACCTGTTTCTATCATAGAAGAGGTAGAGTCTGATGACTCTTTTTCTACTCTTTCTTTAGCGCGGGAAAGTCTGTCGGTAAGTGTTTTCTCTTTTTTAGCATAGCGTTCTTGCAGTTTTTCTATCTCTTGTTCTTTTTTATCATTGAGTGCATCTTGTACCCTTACAATAAAGTCTGACTTACTCTCTTCAACTTTAGATTCCATCTTGGGTGAGGCACAACGATATAGCGAGAGGTTTTCGCTTCTATACAATGACTCTTTTAGCTCTCTTATGGCTTTTTTGAGTCCTTTATCTTCTGAGATTTTCTCGGGTAAAGGGTAAAACTTTGCTTTACTTGGAGCCAAAAGAGGAAACTTGGAAAACGCCAATGCCTCAGTATAGGCATCTTCCCAAACAATCGTTTGCATATTTTCATCCAGTACAAGTGTCAGGGTAGATTTACGTTTCATATCTATGCCCCTGCGTTGTTGATAGAAATGTATCTTTACCTTTGCGCCCAATGTAGGACTATAGGTATGTGTTTGTGTAGCGTCAGGTTCATAATATTGGGGAATACTCTCATCTATCGTTTGATAATTTTGCACGCCGCCATCATGTGAAGCCTCTTTTGGCGTTGTGTCTGCACTTTTTTGTTGCATTTCTTTTTGTGCTTTCATGAGCATACTTATCTCATCACGTTTGAGAGGCCCTTTCAGATAGGACATCACCCAACGTGTAGCAAAAAGACGTACATCATCCAAGTGCGCAGACTTAAGGAAGAAAGTACGCTTCTTAAGATTGGCTAACAGGTTTTTGATTTCCCCTTTGTCAAAAGACGAACCTACTTTTCCTCCTAGGCCGTCGATAACCCGTTCGATATCTTGTGAGGTCTGTAACCTACCTATAAACCATGTTCCGATGTTAGAGAGCCCTTTATAGTCCAAGTCTACAGGGTTTTGTGTACTAAGTACCACACCTACACCAAAGGCTCTTGCTTGTTTCAGCAGCAAAAGCATAGGCTCTTTACTCGGAGGATTTTTAGAAGGCGGGAAGAAACCATAGATTTCATCCATATAGAGCAGTGTTTTAAGTGCCGAAGTACCTGACTGTCTACGCATCCATGCGATGTATTTGTTGAGTAGAAGTGTCACAAAAAACATACGCTCATCATCGTTTAAATGTGCGATAGAAAAAATAGCCACTTTTGCTTTACCATTTTCATCATAAAGAAGATTTTGTATGTCTAGATTTTCTCCTTGAAGCCATAAAGAAAATGAAGGGCTTGCCAAGAGCGCATTAAATTTCGTCGCCAACTTAAAACGTGTATCTTGAGGATAAAAATCGTCTAAAGAAAGTACCCCTATCTTTTTAAAAGAAGGTTTGATGATTTTTCCTATAAGGACTTCTATACTTAAATCTTCTTCATTCATCCATGACATACTAATGATTTGGGCTAACAGTATATACTCTTTGGAGTCCAAAGGATCTGCGTTGATACCGATGAGAGAAAGCAGTGATGTTGTTGTACTTTTTAAATATGAGGCAAAGGTATCGCTGTCTTGCATAACTTCAGCAGGGGGAGCGTCAAGTGAAGACATAATGTTGATGGCAACACCTGCAGAAGAACCAGGAGTATAGATAGTTTTAGGTACTGCTTGAAGTCTTGCTACGCGTTCTGAAGTTTGTCCCCATGATGAGATACCCTCTTTCCACATAGCTGCTATTTTTTCTGCATATACACCCTCATCTTTTTCTTTCGACTTCGCCTCATCTGCTACCCATGGTTCAAATGCTTTGGCAGAAAATGTACTGTCTAGCAGACAGAGATTTCCCATATCTCCTTTGGGGTCTATGAGAATAGAAGGGATGTTGTCAATAG